>JBJKSL010000376.1:0-4183 GCA_046704145.1 Phycisphaerae bacterium | reverse complement strand
AACCTGTTTGCTCCGGTAGCGGGCGATTTCGGTGCCCACGGAGAGTTTGACGATCGCGCCAGTGCCTTCAGCCCCGCCCTGTGGCTCTCCCTGCATCGAGGCAAGCTTCTTGGTGGAGCGGCCCTCCTTGCGGGCGCGCTCCTTTCGAGATGGCTAGCCCCTAAAGCACGGGCTCGCGCAGAAGAGACCCACTTCGAACAGCCAACATTTGAGGAAGTCACCACTTCGTAACGGCACTTGCACCACCGGCGGCTGACATATTCTCCCAGGCGCAAACCCGCTTACCCAGTAGTGATTGTGCAACCCGTGCTCGCCTATCTTCGCTTGGGAGTTGTTGGAAACCAGACACACACCAGATCGATCGGGAGAATACCATGCCACGTGCGGCAAGCGCAAAGCGGGAACGCGAATACGAAGAGTTGAAAGACAAGTTCCAGAAATCTGGCCGTTACGGTAAACGGGCCAAGCAGGTCGCAGCGCGAATCGTCAACAAGCAGCGGGCTCAGTACGGCGAAACCAAGCAAGAGAAACAGAAAGACCGCGAGGGGCGATCTCCGGACCGCAACTTGCCCATAAGCGATTACCAGGAACTCACCGTCGGCCAGGTGCGCCGCACACTCAAAGGATGCTCCGAAAAGCAGCTCAAAGCGATCCGCAAGTACGAGCAACGGCACAAAAGTCGCAAGACACTGCTTTCGGCTCTGGACAAGCAGATCAGTGAGACTTAGGGCATTTGCCTTTTTGTTGTGGCGGCAGAATGCGGCTTCTGTGGTTTTGGGCTGTTCCCGGCAAGCACTCGAACAGCATGCAGAGCAGAACCCGGCACGTCACTGAACGGCTGAAGACAAGCTACTGGTTCATCCCCACGATTATGCTTGCGGGGACGGCGGTGCTGGCCTTCGTAAGCCTTGAAGCAGACAGCCACCTTGGCAGCAATTGGGGCTCAGGCTGGTTGTACCAGGGAGGCCCACAGGGAGCGAGGGAAGTCCTCTCAGTCACCGCCCAGTCCATGATCACCGTGGCCGGCGTTATCTTCTCCATCATGATCGTTGCGCTCTCCTTGGCCTCTCAGCAACTCGGGCCACGCTTGTTGCGAAGCTTTATGCGCGATCGTGGCACTCAGATCACGCTGGGCACCTTCGTCTCGACCTTCCTTTACAACCTTGTGGTGCTTCGAACTATCCATGTAACAGACAGCGGTCCGCAGGTGCCAAACATCTCCGTGAGCATAGGCGTACTGACAGCGTTAGTCAGCCTTGGCGTCCTGATCTACTTCATCCATCATCTATCCGTGCTCATCCAGGCCACCAGCGTGATTACCGCCGTCGGCCATGATCTGTTCGATTCAATCAACGAGCTGTACCCGAAGCGCATCAGCGACTCTGAACGCGAAGCCCATCAGGAAGCGCCCGACGTGCCTGACGCCTTCGATCGCGATTCCTGCAGCATAGACTCGGTGAAAACCGGCCATGTACAGGCCGTCGACGAGGATCAACTGATTGAAATCGCCACACAACATGATCTTGTCGTCCGAGCCGAGACTCGGCCCGGCCGTTTTGTTTGCGTGGGCACGCCGCTTCTGCTTGCCTGGCCGGCGAATCGTATATCGGAGCAAGCCATCACCGACCTGCGCGATACGTTCATGATCGGCAGCAGACAGACTCTCGAGCAGGACACCGAGTTCGCCGTTCGCCAATTGGTCGAAGTGGCCGTCCGAGCCATATCTCCGGGCATAAACGATCCGTTTACTGCCATGACCGCCATCGACTGGCTCGGGGCAGCCTTGACACAGTTGGCACAAAGAAGCATCCCCTCGCCCTATCGCCGCGATGAGCGGGGGCAGTTGCGTCTGATCGCCTCGCCGACCACTTTTGTGAGCATCACCAACGCGAGCTTCGATCTAATCCGCCAGTACGGGCGCGGACATGTGGCAGTCACCATCCGCTTGCTGGAAACCATAAAGATTGTGGCACCGCGCCTTTTGCGCGAAGAGGACCGTCAGGTATTACTGAAACAAGCCATCATGATCGAACGAGGCAGTCATGATGCCGTTCCCGAGGAATCCGATCGAAAGGATATTCGTGATAGCTACGATGCCACTCTAAGGGCTCTTACGCAAAAGGACTCAACCACAAACGGCCGCGGTAATTGAAGTGCACGAGATCAACCTCACAAACGACCACACGGTCCTCAAGTTGTGCGATTGCGAAGATCAGCATATAATGTGACGCAACGAAAAAGGGTGCGGATTGAAATTGTAGTTGTCCGCAGGCTGGTGGGATGGTCGGGCCGCCATCCTATTCCCGTGGTTGGGAGGGATAGTGAGGGAAAACCAGCAATTGCCCCATCGTAAAGCGCACGTGCTGTTTGGCTTCTCAGAGTTCTACGCCCCTCAGCCACTTCGGGAAACAGACGCCTAAACGTCATTCGGCTTCAGCCGGTTAGGGGCCAGATCATGCGGGTTATTCTTGTCTCCAATAGGTTACCAGTCACCGTGCGGGTCACGGACGGCAACGTCGAGATAACGCCCAGTTCGGGCGGCTTGGCCACGGGCCTGCGCGGGCCGCACAGCCGCGATGGCGGTTGCTGGATCGGCTGGCCGGGCGACGTGAGCGGGCTCGCACCTGAGCAAGTGAGAGAACTGGACGACGGCCTCCGCCAGTCGAGAAACATCCCCGTTTATCTCAGCCGCGAAGAGCAGGAGCGATACTACCTCGGCTTTGCTAACGGCGTGCTTTGGCCGTTGTTTCACTATCTCTTGGACAAAGTGCCTCTGGAAACGCAGGATTTCGGCGTCTACCAGGCGGTCAACGAACGCTTCGCCGACACCGTGGCCGAGCAGTATAAGCCGGGCGACCTGATCTGGGTGCATGACTATCAACTGATGACCCTGCCGGCGTTGATTCGCGCCCGCCTGCCCGAGGCGCGCATCGGCTTCTTCCTGCATATCCCGTTTCCGTCGTCCGAGGTGTTCCGCATCCTGCCGTGGCGTACGCAGATTCTGGAAGGACTGCTGGGCGCCGATCTCATTGGATTCCATACACTGACGTATATGCGTCACTTTGCCAGCTCGCTACTGCGGACACTCGGAATAGAGACTCAGGTCGACCGCATCCACTATGAAGGCCGACAGGTCCAGTTGGGCGCTTTTCCCATGCCTGTCGACGCGGACGGTTTTGCGGCCATGTCCGACAGCGAAGAGAATCTGGCAGCGGTAAAGAGCATCCGCCAAGACGCCAACGGTCGCAAAATCCTTCTCGGCGTAGACCGGCTCGATTACACCAAGGGCTTACCCCGCCGGCTGCTGGCTTTCGAACGATTCCTCGAAAATCGGCCGGAGTGGCGCGACAAGGTTCGCTTCATCCAGGTGGCTGTGCCCAGCCGGGAGGACATCGGTCCGTATGAAACGCTGAAACGCCAGGTGGACGAGATGCTCGGCCACATCAACGGCCGCTTCGGTACGACCGGTTCCGTGCCCGTCCACTACATGTATCGCTCGTTCGATCAGTCGGAGCTGGTGGCCATGTACCGCGCCGCAGACGTGATGGTGGTCACCCCTCTGCGCGACGGCATGAACCTGGTCGCGAAGGAATACTGCGCCTGCCGCACCGACGATGACGGCGTTCTGCTGCTGAGCGAATTCGCCGGTGCTGCCGCAGAATTGGGCGAGGCCATCCGCGTCAATCCTTACGACGTCGAGCAAATCTCCGCCGCGTACGAACAGGCCTTGGAAATGGTGCCGGAAGAACGGCGTGTGCGTATGGAAGCCCTGCGCCGCCGCGTAGCTGAGCACAACATCTTCGACTGGGTCGACTCCTTCCTGTCCAAAATGTCCAAGTTACAGGCACAGCCCGTGCAGATCGAAGGTTTCACCCCGGCGGCCATCGTCAGCGACGTAATCGCGAACGTTCGGGCCGCAGAGGAGCTTCAACTCTTCCTGGACTATGATGGCACGCTCAGGCCGTTCACCCCCCTGCCCGAGTTGGCGCTGCCGGATGAGGAACTGCGCGAATTGCTGTCAAAACTCGCGGCACGGCCGTCCACGTACGTGCATATTCTCAGCGGCCGACGCCGCGAAGATCTCGAGCGGTGGTTTGGCAAGCTGCCGATCGGACTTTACGCCGAACACGGTCTCTGGTTGCGGCCGGCCGGCGAGGATTGGCAACTGCTGGTGGACATCAAC
>JBJKSL010000375.1:0-4528 GCA_046704145.1 Phycisphaerae bacterium | reverse complement strand
CACTAGGACCTATACTGGACGCATATCAATTCTAATATTAGTTCCCACGCCTGTTAGGTGGGGCATTCGCCGCGTTGTGTACCTGACGGAATGACCGGCAGGAAGCCGGTCCCACATGGAAACAGAAGCGGGTCCCACATGGAAACACAAGCCGGTCCCACATGGAAAGCAGTTTTGCGCAAAAAGAACGGCGGGGCTGAACCCCGCCGCTCGCGTAGTCGTTTTGTTCGTGCAAGTTGTCAGGCCAGATCCGCCGGAAGCTCGTAGCCTTTGCGGCGCGGACGGCTGAGCATCTTGTTGGCTTCCTCGTCACCGATGAATTTCTCGGCTTCGGGGTCCCACTTGAGCTTGCGGCCGAGGTCGCGGGCGATGTTCATCAGGTAGCACACCGTGGTCGAACGGTGGGCGATCTCGATGTCGGCATTCGGCAGCTTGCGCGTCTTGAGGCACTCGAAGAAGTTGTCGAAGTGCGCGCAACACTCCTTGGGGACGTTAGCCGGCATGGTGGCGGGCTGATTCTTGTACAACTCGGGGATGGTCGAGGTGAAGGAGCCGCGCTTGATCTCGATCACGCCCTTATCGCCTACGAAGATCGCACCCAGGTCGGCCAGGTCGCGCTTGGGGCCGTGGCACTTGAGCAGCGTGCCGCTGGCGTACTTCATGGTGACCGGAGCGTTTTGGCCTTCGCCTTCGGGCCAGACTTCGACCGGGCCGGTGTGGTCGGTGCCGAGAGCGCACTGCACCTGGTCGAGGGCGTGAGTGCCCCAACCGGTGACTCCCCAGGATTTGCCGCCGCCGTCGTAATCCCACCAATTGGCCCAGCCCAGGTGCAGTTCCTTGCGGTAGGGCCGCAGTTCGACCTGGCCGCACCATTCGTTCCAGTCGAGATCCTTGGGCTGATTCTCGGCGGGCTTGGGCGTCCAGCGATCGGGCGGGATGAAGTTGCAGGCCAGCACCTCGCTGATCTTGCCAATCGCCCCTTCGCGGACCAGCTTGCTGGCGTAACGATTGCTGGGCATGGAACGCTGCTGTGTGCCGACCTGCATGATTCTGTTGTACTTGCGGGCGGCCTTCACCAGCGAGCGGCCCTCGGAGATGGTCAGGCACACGGGCTTCTCAGCGTAGACATCGAAGCCGGCCTCCATGGCGCGGATGCAGATGAGAGCGCGAGCGTGCGTCGGCGTGGGCACGAAGACGGCGTCGAGCTTCTCTTTCTCCAGCAGCTTGCGATAGTCGTTGTACCGGACCCACTTGTCGCTGTGCGGGGTGCGTTTGGCCCGCTGGTCCATCCGCTGGGCCCAGCAGTCGGCCACCGCGACGATGTCGGCGTGATCGAACAGGTTCTGGTCGTTCATGAGCTGGTTGGATCTGCCGCCGACTCCGATGAAGCCGACTTTGAAGCGGTCGTTGGCACCCTTGCGGCCAGGAGCGGCCAGCACATGACTGGGGACAATGTAGGGCGCGGCAAAACTCGCTGCCGCCGCCGCGGCCGATGATTTAAGAAAATCACGTCGGTTCATATGTTGACCCTTTCCTGGCTAATGTGCCCTGTGCGGTGGAGTGCCTCGCTCGACTGCGGCTCAGTCGGGCAAACACGGTGTCAGCGTACTCGGTATGGGGCGCCCGTGCAACCGGGCGAGTTTAAGAGTTCCAGAGATTCTGGACGGCAGGCAATGCGGTTGGCCGAGGCGTTTGCCTTGACTTTACCTATGTGCAACAATGCCGGGCGAGGATTTGGGGAGTTTGCTGCCGATGGATTCTCGATACAACACGTGTATATCTCCCGCCCCCTGCAAATTCCTGCTCTTGTTGGCGGTGGCATGCCTGCAGACGGCGTCCGCTGCTGGAGCGAGCGATGTTCCGGCTAAGCCTTCGCGCACGCTCAAGGTCATCGGCAGCGATGATCGCGAGTTGGTGGAGGACACCAGCCAGATTCCGTGGTCGGCTATCGGGCTGATCGAGTCGGTCTGGTCAGACAGCAACGGCCATAGCCTCATGGCCAGCATCGGCACGGGCACGCTGATCGGACGGAGTGTCGTCCTGACGGCGGGGCACTGCGTTTACGACACATCTTATGGTTGGGCGGACCAGATTCTGTTCGTGCCGGGCAAGAACGGGGACAGCGAGCCTTTCGGTCGAGCGTACTCAGTTCGCACGATCGCGCAGCAGGCCTGGGTCGAGCAGGGCGACAATCGCTACGATATTGCCATGATCGTGCTCGACGAGCCGCTGGGCGACGCCGCGGGCATGATGTCGGTGGTCGTGGAGCCGACCTCGTTCTTCGACAATCGCAGCCTGAACACGTCCGGCTATCCTGGCGAAACCAAGCCGGGCACGCTGCAGTATCACAGCTTCGGGGAATCGACGGATGTGCAGGGCGGGCTCATCCGCCAGGATCTGGACTCCGAGCCGGGGCAGAGCGGCTCGCCCATCTGGTACTACGACGGTACGGACGATAGCCGGGGCCTCGTGGGAGTGCTGACGGGCAGTCGCGAGGTCACGGAGAACGGCCAAGTCGTCGACACGTACAACGTAGGTGTCTACATCAGTGATGCTTTCGGCAGCTGGATCAGCGATACGCTCGCCAAGTACGATGGCAGCACGCAGGAGGTGGTGAATTCGTCTGCAAGCTCCGACGGCAATCAGTCGGTCGCGCCGCTGTGTGGTGCGGGCGTACCTGCAGCTGCACTCGTGTCGTTCGTGCTGTTGATGCTGGCCCGCTTTTCACGTTTTGGCAATGCTCGTTGACGCTGGGGTCTGTGCTGCACGGCCCGAAGCTGCAGGATTGGGGTTTGACTATTCCTCGCTGCCGACGCTACATGACGGTTCTTGTCGCACTTCTGGCTTTTGCAGTGGCGGCCCCGCGCGCAGTCGCCTTGAAGGCTGACGAACTTCTGCTGGTCTACAACCAGAAGGATCCGCGTTCTTGGCAGCTGGCAGAGTATTACGCTCGTGTACGCCAAGTGCCGGCGGATCGGCTGTGTCCGGTCAACGTCGACATAGGCAAAGAAGAGATCCCGCGCGAAGCGTTCAATGTTGCCATTCGCAAACCGATTCGCGAGTTCCTCCAGAAGCACGATTTCGGTCGGCAGATACGCTGTATTGTGCTGTTCTACGGTTTGCCCATTCGCATCGGCCCCAAGCTCGTCAACCCTGCCGAACGAGCGCTAGCTGCTGAGTGGCACGAACAGTTGCGCAGGGACCTTGCTCAGCTTCAGGAGTTGATCGCCAGACTGGAGTCGCTGGGCGGGCAAGGTGCAACGAGCAAGCCGGCAACGACTCTGCCCGCCGACGATGAATTGGCGGTCACGCAGCTTGTTGGCAAGTATACCGAGGTTCGGCGTGCGGCAGGTGAGCACGTCGCTGCTACTGGCCTCAAAGCTGCGGAGGCACAGCAGCAGTATCGCAGCCTCGTGCAGTGCGTGCAGGCTGCCGAGGGTGGCGTGGCGTTGGTGGGCCATGTCCAGGTGGCGCCCGAGTCAGCAGCTGCATACCAGCAGTTCGTCGAGCAGGTGCGCCAGTCGGAGCAGCGTATTCAGCGGTGGCACGAACTGGCTTTGACGGATCCGGCACGTGCCGAGATTCGCCAGCTCATTCTGCAGAACCACGGGCTCGTCGGCCACATGCTCAGCCTCAGCCGGGACATCGTCTGCACCCGCTGCGATGAGACGGTATCCTCCCTCGACAGCGAGTTGACGCTGGTGCTGTGGGACGACTACCCGCTGTATCGCTGGATGCCCAATCTACTCAGCTGGGAGGTGCGCTCCGATCCGGCCAGCATGGTTCAGGTGACCGCTCGACAGAGACAACAGCAGGTGCTGATGGCCTGTCGCATCGATGGGCCTTCGATCACAGTCGCTCGGCGGATCATCGATGATTCGATCGCAGCCGATAAACGCGGCCCGGCGGGGAAGGTTTACCTCGACGCTCGCGGCTTGCGAGGCGACCAGGGCCTTGGCGCATTCGACGAGGATCTGCGTAGCTTCTCGACGTTGCTGCAGAACTCGACGGATCTGCCCGTGCGTCTGGACAACAAACCCGCTGTATTTGCGGCCAACACGTGCCCGGATGCGATGCTGTACTGTGGATGGTATTCGCTACGTAAGTACGTGCCGGCCATGCGTTTTGTGCCGGGGGCGGTCGGCTATCACATCGCAAGCTTCGAAGCTGTTTCCATTCACACGCCTGGCGAACGTGGGTGGGTCAGCAACCTCCTGAAAGATGGGATTGCCGCAACGCTCGGGCCAGTCGCCGAGCCCTATGTACACGCGTTTCCCAAGCCGTCGCGGTTTCTGGGCCTGCTGTTGACCGGGCGATTCAGCCTGGCGGAGTGTTACGCCTACAGTAACAATCTGAACTCATGGATGATGTTGCTGATCGGCGATCCGCTGTACAACCCTTTTGCAACCCGACCGCATCTGAAGATCGAGGATGTGTATCCTGCCGAGTTGATTCCGACTGAGTTCAAGCCTGTGGCGACGCGGCCGGCGGGAGGCGGAAGGAAAGGATGAAGGCGGAAGGATGAAGG
>JBJKSL010000374.1:0-5956 GCA_046704145.1 Phycisphaerae bacterium | reverse complement strand
GGCTTGCCCCGGCGAAGCGTGCCCCGGACCTTGCTATCGGATCGAGCGACGGCTCAGCAGACCCAAACCGCCCACAATCAGCAGGGCTGCGCAGCCGGGCTCAGGAACCTGGGAGACGCGGAACCCGATGTGGTGGACCTCGATCGTCGGGTAGTTGTCGAAGTCGTAGCGAAACGACGCCTGCACCAACCCTTCGAGAATGCCCAGCGAACGATCCGCCAGGCGCGTACCGAAGATTCACCCCGTTAGAGATGCCAGGCAATCCTTGAGCCGGTTCTTGAGGTATCGCTTTCCAGGCCCGCTCTTGAGGTACTTCTCACGCCGGAAGGCGTCTGCCTGCGAGAGGCACGCCTCGTAGTAGATCAACTGCACCGGCAAGCGGGCCTTCGTTGAAATGACCCGCCCGCTGTGATGCTGCTCCATGCGCTCCTTCAGATCACCGGTCGCGCCCGTGTAGAGAAGTCCGTCCTTATCACTGTGCAGAACGTACACGTAGAACATGCGTGATCTCTAACGGGGTAAACCTTTGATCCTTGGGGAATTTGTCGATCTTCTCCAGAATCCACTTGGTTGTGTCGTACCACTGCGAAAGAACGATCGGCACCTCGCCTGAAAGGCCGGTTTCAACCTCGCGTCGCATCGGTTGCCCGTCAATCTGCGCAACTCGGGAAAGCGCATTTGAAAAAACGCGCCGCTTCGCGGCGAAGAGAAAAGGGAAAGAGAATCAAAGCAAAAAGGGTTATCCCTGACGCTTTCTCCTCAACAACGTCAACCGCCAAGCGAGAGCAACACCACGCAAGACGGTTCAGGGACTTCGGAGGCGACACGGAACCCGACAGGGCTGCCCTCGTTGCCCGGGGAGTTGGGGCTCCGGAAGGAGGACGCGAGGGCGCCGTCGATGTCGTTGAACGACCCGCCGCGCAGCCCGCGATTCGAACCGTAAAGCAAAGCTTCATTCCACTCCCACACGTTGCCACCCTGGTCGAATGTACCGTACGGGCTGTCTGAGTTCTGGAACTCGCCCGCCACCGTGGTGTAGTACGGCGACTGGATCGGACACGGATTCCCGTAGTAGTTGGCGTTGTTGCCGGAAGCGTCGTTGAGGTCGCGGCCCGGAGCGCTGTCGCTGCTGGTCGGGTAATCCCAGTACCCCGCGTTCGTCGAGCCACTCTTGTAATACGCCGCCTTGTACCACTCATCCTCGCTGGTCACCGCCCACTTCCAACCGGCGTTGCGAGTCACCGTGTTGTTGGCGATGCCGGTGGCCGTCAACGTGTACGCCCCTGTCTCCGTGTCGCCGCTGCCCTGGCCATTGTGCAGCCAGTTGGTAAACCGGCAGGCATCCCAGAAGCTGACATAATTCACCGGGCGGTTGACAAACGCGGGATCGACGCTGTAGGTGTAGCTGCCCGATGAACCACTGCGGCTGATCCCGCTGCCGTAGTTGGTGTTCGACATGCTCGCGTTGTACAGCGCATACGTATCCGTCGCGGCCTTGGCGTTGAGGAATGCCGCATACTGCCCCGCGGTCACCTCATACGTGCCGATGTTGTACGCGTAACTGACCGAACCGTAGCCGGTGATGTCCGCCGCATTTCCAGGATCGCCCACCGGAACCGTCGCGATGGTAATGCCGTTTGCCGCGGCAACCAGCAAGCCAACCAGTACACAGACCGATGCCACTGCCTTGGAAGTTGTCATGTTCTCTCTCCTGGGGTTTGGATTTGCCCTGTCTAGGAGTTGCCCCCCTCCGTCCTGAGTTGGAGCACCTTGGTGTTTATATGGCACGCCCCCCCCCTTCGCGTCTACCTCAATTCCGAGAATCCCTGTTTTTTCTTCGACCCTCCAGGTTCCCAGGGTGCGCTGCGCGACCCTGGGCCATGTTGTGGAACCGCGTTGCGGTTCAGGCTAAACACGAGCCGGTTTCTACGAAAACGGCACGCGCGTTTTCCGTTTACAGTCCCGTGAGAACTTGCTTTCTGGGCAAGCAATTGTTTCTTCTCGCCGCGTCGCCGTGTCGCCGCGTCACATTGGGTTGCGGGCGTAGCCCGCGCTGCGACCCCGGCCTGAGATTTGACGCACTCAGCTGCGAAGATCATCATTTCGGCCATGGCCAACGCCTTTACGCCGCAAGAGACCGCCTGGATGCAGCGAGCACTCACGCTCGCCGCCCGAGGCCGTGGGCGTGTCGAGCCCAACCCCATGGTCGGCTGCGTGCTCGTGCGCGGCAGAAAGATTGTGGGCGAAGGCTATCACCGTCGCTTCGGCCGTCCGCACGCCGAAGTCGAAGCCATCCGCGACGCCGGCTCTGCCGCGCGCGGCTCGACTGCCTACGTAACTCTCGAACCCTGTTGTCACACCGGCAAGACGCCGCCCTGCACCGATGCTCTCCTCGCAGCAGGCATCAAACGCGTCGTCGCCGCCATGGCCGATCCCTTTCCAAAAGTCTGCGGCCAAGGTGTCGCCATACTCCGCAAGGCTGGCGTGCGTATCGATGTGGGCCTGTGCAGAGAGGATGCCGTCCGTCTCAACGCCCCTTATCTGACCCGGCAGAGGCTAGGCCGACCGTGGGTCATCCTGAAATGGGCCCAGAGCATCGACGGCAAGATCGCAACCCGCACGGGCGACTCCAAGTGGATCAGCTCTGAACAGTCACGGCGATGGGTCCACAAGCTTCGCGGCCGCGTTGATGCCGTGATCGTGGGCGTTGGCACTGCCTTGAACGATGATCCCCAGTTGACCTGCCGCGCAGGCCGGCCGTCCCGCGTTGCCACACGCATCGTGATCGATCCGCAACTGCGCACGCCGCTGCGCTCCGCACTGCTGCGGACCGCCGGTCAGACCCCTACAATGTTTGTGACCTGTGCTGACGCTCCTAGCCGTCGCCTTGCTGCTGTGAATCGGGCCGGGGCAGAGGTGCTCACCGTTCGTAAGACTCGTAGCGGCCTCGACCTGCAGGCTATGCTGGCAAAACTGGCGGCCCGCGGAATGACCAACGTACTCGTAGAGGGCGGCGGTCGTACACTGGGCTTGTTCTATGATCGAGGCCTGGCGGATGAAGCCGTTATTTTCGTGGCCCGGCGACTGATCGGGGGAAGCGGTGCGGTGTCGCCGTTGTCCGGCCGAGGGCCTGCATCCATGGCCGATGTAAAACTGACAAGACGAACCCAACTGAGCCGCATGGGCGACGACGATGTGTACCGGATCGAACTGACCGATCCGCTCCAGTTGGCATAGAGACTACTGCTTGCAACTCCTTTGTGGAGAATCACTTAGTGCTTGCTGACCACTCGCAGTTGATAGGCGTCCTACTCATCCTGGCCGGCGCGGTTGGCTATCTGACCATCTACTTCCGCCGGACGGCCAAGGGCGATCCCGGCTGCGGGTGCGGCTGCGGTTGCGGCGTCCCGCTGAAACGCGCCAAAGAGGCAGACGGCAACCCGTCAAAGACTGCTGGCGACTCGCAGCAGTTCCTGCCCGCCGAGAACCTTGCCGACATGGCCGCTCGCCACAGCCGTGAGCGGGCCGCACGAGCTGCCGATGACTCGGCTGACGCCGGAACCGGTGAGGACAGGCAAGCAGACGCCGCGTCTGAAGTGCAGGACACTCACGATCAGTCGTGACGCCGTTTTCGCTGCCGTTCCCGCCTTCCGCAGCGGTTGAAATTCCCACCGCTTGCGATTATCGTATGATGGAAATCGTCGCCCCTACCGGCGGCACCTAAACAAGGCCCCCATCGTCTAGCGGCCTAGGATATCAGGTTCTCATCCTGGAGTCAGGGGTTCGAGTCCCCTTGGGGGTAGTAGGTTAATGTTAGGGTCATCGCACCCTACTGCAATCTCTTGAAAAGCCCCGCAATTCGCGGGGTTTTTCATTTTTACGTCGGGCTCTTGCGAAGCTTCGCGAGTGTTCGCGGGTGGCTGCTGTGCCGGATTTTGTGCCGCTTTTCCCGCCTCGCCATCGCCAATCGCCCGCTCGAAATGCTCATCGGTGACTTGCAGGTAATGCTTGGCCGCGATGGGCTGGCTGTTTCCAATCCACGAGCAGACCACGTGTAGCGGAAAGTCTTCGGCCAGCTCCGTTTCGCGCGTCGCCCTTAGGTTGTGGAACAGCTTCGGCCAAGGCTTCAAGGCAGCTCTCTTGATGATCCGTTCCAACTGCGTCCGCAGGTTCACGCTGCCGTCGCGACAGCGGGCAATCACGTACTCGGTTCCCGGTGCGGCTTGCTCGAAAGCTTCCAGCAAGTACGGCCGCAGTTCAGGGAAGATCGGCACCAGCCGTGAAGCCTTGCCGACGTAGTGCTCGGTCTTGGGGCTGCGAACGGTCATCCGGTTGTGCTCCCAGTCCACATCGCCCCATCGCAACGCCCGGTGTTCCGACGGGCAGCGCATCCCCGCGTATCGGCTCAAGGCGAAGATCAGCCGCCATTCGGCATCGGGGCACGCGTCCAGCACCTTCGCGGCTTCCTGTTGGGTCACGAAGTACAACCGCTCTGCGTTCGCCCCAACAGCACACTTGATGCCGTCGAACGGGTTCCGGTGGACCAACTCCAGCCGGATCGCAGCTCGAAAGAATTGCCGAGCACGCCCGCACATGCGGCGGACGGTGTTATCTGCCAGCCCCTTGCCCAGCATGGCTAGCCGAAAGGCGTCGGCATCACCCGGGGTGATGGCCGCAAGCGGTTTGTCCGCGCCGAAGTGTCTCACCAGCGCCTTGCGGGCTTGGTTCAGGTTGACAATCGTCCGCGGCTTGGTATCCACCCGGCCGGCAATGTAACTGTCGATGAAGCCCGCCAGCTTGGTGCCTTCGATTGCTGCCCGCGGCGCCACCAGCCCCGCCCGGGCCAAGCGGTCGTGAAGTCGCGGCCCAATCTCGGCCAGCCACAGGGCGGTTTGCCGCGCGATCGGGTGTCGGTTGATGGAAGCCGACAGCAGTTCTTCAACATGCGTCTGGGCTTGCTCTGCCGTTCGCTGCGAAACCTTGCCCAGCCGCACAGTCTTTCGGCTTCCGTCGGCCGCAACAAACAGAACACGCCGATGCCCGTTCGGATCAGTTCCAATACTCGCCATCGCTCACCGTCCCTTCCGCCGGGGCCGCACTTCCAGCCCCAGGGTCTTGAACACCTGTTCCAACCGGGCGCAGTTCATTTCGGCCGTGCCCGCCAGGAAGTCTTGAACGCCGCGAATACCAAGTCCGCTCTCTTTGGCCAGCCGGTAAGCCGACCACTCGCGCCGCTCCAGCTCTCGTTTGATCGTCTCTCGAATCATGCCACCACCACCTTAGCGCATTTTTATTCGCTAGTCAAGCCACCTTCTCCAGTTCTTCGGCTTGCCGCCGATAGTCTGCCGCTTGGTCGGGATTGTTCACCGCGCACACGTCGGCCATGCGCCGCAGCTCCCGCGCCCACGTCGCACCCGTCCATCCCTCGGGTATACCGGCCGCAGAATCGCTATCCGCTTCCTGTATGCTGGTGGGCTTGTCTCGGCTGATACAGCTTGTACGTCCCTCGGTAGTCGCATCGCTGGGGTTGCGGGCTTCCCGCTGCGTGTCACCACCGTCACCGGAACCAAAACTAACCTTCTCGGCATTGCCAGCAGCGGTTTCGGTGACGGTGACACCAGTGACAATCTCAAAGCGCGGCGACGGCCGCCCACCGCTCGGGTCGGGGGCTGGGTGTACCCATCGTCCGAAGCCCGCCTTTTGCAGTCCGTCCAGAGCTTCGCGGGCCGCATCCGTCTTGCCGCGGTATTGCCGAAGTCCATGTGTCAGCTCGCGGACGGTAATGCCGCCTCCGCGCCGTCCGATCCACTCCACCAGCCGCCGCAGTTCGCGGTCTTCGCTGCTTTCGCCCATGAGCCCGTAGACTCGCTCGGCTTCACCGGCGAACCATTCCGCCAGGGCAATCCCGCGCATCAGGGCATCAGCGGACACAACATCGGCCGCAGGGTCCACAATC
>JBJKSL010000373.1:0-3136 GCA_046704145.1 Phycisphaerae bacterium | reverse complement strand
GAGGTACATGAAGCGGTCCTCGAAAGTGACGGCTACGTCAGCGTGATCCGAAAAAGCGAGTCCAATTCACATTCCAGCGGGGCGAACGACAAAACGTCCGCGTAACTGCAGTACAACGGGTGGGAGTGACGCCAGGGACAAGCCCTGGCGAACTGCTACACCCGTGGCGATTTTCGGCGACCCCTCCGGGGTCCAAAGAGTCCTGTGGCTATTCTCTCGCCTCTGCGGCCAAGAAAGAGGGCGGACGCTAAACACGTACTGCGCCCCTGGCTACAAGCCTGTGCCCCTTCGGGGCAGTACGTGTCTAGTGCAACTCAAGTTTCTGTGTAGGGTAAGAATTCATCGCGATTATGGGACATGTGCGCCGGCGTGTGGCGAGTTCACCTGCTAAACATGTAGTTCAGCGGCATTTCTGCATTTTCTTCGCTTTGGCATTGGCTTCGGCTTGCTGTCGTATTCTATATTCCACCAGAAGTGCGGAGAGGGTCCATTCAGCAACGGATACCCCATCGGGGGTGTTGTTGTGCTCGCCGTTACCTGCAGAGGGGCGATGCCTGAACCTTCCGCCTTTCTGGGGGGAAAGAGTTGATGACGACTTTGAGAGAGATGGCACTGTGTGGGGCGGTCATTGCATTGTCTGCCAGTGGAGCCTCGGCGGTCATGACCGAGGGCACGTGGATTCTCGATCAGTCCAATACCTTTGCTGATGGCGTGGATTACGGGACGGTGCAGATCGCGGCGGACAGTGATGCCGGCACGGTATTGTTTACAGTGACGGCTGCTGCAGTGCCTACATATGGCACGCTTAACAAGTTCGGCATTCAGAAGTTCGGCTTCAACTATGAGGGCATCACCTCGTCGCCGCGGACGTGGGATATTTCGCTGCCCCATCACTGGTCGCAGGATACGTCGTTGAACCTAAGCGGTTTTGGCCGATTCGACCTGGCCGAGCTGACCAGTGGAGCCAACAATCGCACGCCTGTGCTGGAGTTCACGATTACTCTGCCCAACCCGGCCGAGGCCGTCGCAGGCAACTTTGCCGTGGCGTCCTGCGGCAATGCTGGCGAAGGTAACACGTACTTCGTGGCTCACGTCGCTGGATTCGGCAACGGCCCTGGCAGCCATTACATTGGCGGGAGCGAAGAGGTGCATCCCAACGTGCCGGAGCCGAGCAGTGCATTACTGCTGATCCCCGGGCTGCTGGTCCTGTGCCGCAGACGGTCGAATGAACGCATGTAGAATCGTGCGGTGCGTTCGTTGTGTCGCCCGTCACGAGGGCGTTTGTTCGGCAAACTTGATCACTTCGTCATACAAGGCGTCGAGCATGTCGGCCTCGGTGACGGTGCGAACCTGTTCGCCGCGGACGTAGATGACGCCGCGGCCTTTGCCGGCGAAGACGGCCACATCGGCGCCCTCGGCCTCGCCCGGTCCGTTCACCACGCATCCCATGACCGCCACTTTTACCGGCGATTTGATGCTGGATAGCTTCTCGCGGACCTGCTGCACGAGCTTGATAAGGTCGACCTCGATGCGGCCGCAGGTTGGGCAGGCGATCAGCTCCGGTTGGTTGCGGCTGCGCAGGCCCAGGCAGCACAGCAGTTCCTTGCCATCCTCGACCTCGTGGACGGGGTCGGCGGCGTACGAAATGCGGATGGTGTCGCCGATGCCCTCGGCCAGCAGCGTGCCGATAGCAGCAACGGAACGGATGCGGCCGGTTTCCGGCGGGCCAGCATGCGTGACGCCCAGGTGGAGCGGAAAGTCGAAGCGCTGACTGATGGCGCGATAGGCAGCGATCACCACGACGGGGTCCACGCTCTTGGCAGCGAGCACCACGTCGTGAAAGTCGTTCTCTTCGAATATGCGCAGGTAGTCTTCGAGCTTGCTGACCATGAGGCGGATGAGCGCGTTGTGGCGGTCGGCGGCCATCTGCTGTTTCTCGGCGGCACGCATAGCCTTGTCCTGCCGCTCGACGATGCTGCCCTCGTTGACACCCACACGAATGGGGATGCCCGCGTCGCGACATGCGCGGATGACCTCGTCGACCTGCTTGCGATCCTTGATATTGCCGGGGTTGAGGCGGATCTTGTGGACGCCGGCCTTAATGGCTTCCAACGCACGCTGATAGTGAAAATGCACGTCGGCGATGATCGGCACAGGGCTTTGGCGAAGGATTTCGGGCAGGGCGTCGGTGTCCTTCTTGTCGGGAACGGCCACGCGAACCGCATCGCAGCCGGCGGCGGCCAGGCGATTGACCTGGGCCACGGTGGCGTAGATGTCATGCGTGTGCGTGCTGGTCATGGACTGCAGGCAGACCGGAGCGCCGCCCCCGATGGGCACATTGCCGATGTGAACCTGTCGCGTGCGACGGCGAGGCATGCTCTGCAGAGTGAATGTGTCTTGCTTCATCATGTTGGAATCACAAACGCGGCACCAGGCCAAACGCTTACTCAGAGCGTCCGCCTCAGTTCCTCGGGAGAGAGACCCCCCTGTCGGAGTATGGCTCGCAGGGTGCCGCGATCCAACTCTTTGTGATCAGGGACGGTGATCGTTTGGGGCGGGTTCTCACGATAAACGATGATATGGCTGCCCTTCTGCCGCTCAAAGGCGAAGCCCAGGTTGCCAAGGATGGCCACAAGTTCCCTTCCAGAAATGACCGGCAGTTTGCTCATACGCAGATGATCTGGGTTTCGAACTGCTCGTCGGGGATGGGCTGATTGTGGGCAGTCATTGTCTCAATCCAGCCTTCGATGGCCTCCTTGACGTTGGTGATGGCCTCCTCTTTGGTGGCTCCTTCGCTGATGCAACCGGGCAGTGACGGGCACTCGGCGACCCACTGACCATCTTCGCCTCGACTAAGAACAACCGCTCGCATGATTTGCTCCTATACTTCCCAGCTATGATAGCAAATGCTTGCCGGAGCCGCCAAGCCTATTGCTACCTGGTTTCCTGCGGGCTAAGCTGAGGGCGGTTTCGGGACTGTCTGCAACCAGTGCAAAGGAGTGTTGCTGTGCTTGCAAAATCTCGCTTGTTCATAGCCGGTTTGGCTGCGTTTCTGATCGGATTTCCGCTGGCGGAGCGTTCGTTCGGCCAGATTGGCAGCTTGGTCGGCGGCATCATCGACGCCTCGATCTATGGC
>JBJKSL010000372.1:0-5146 GCA_046704145.1 Phycisphaerae bacterium | reverse complement strand
TCCGGCCAAGATGACCCCACAGCAGCGCCGCAACGAGATCGCGGCCATTCTCGCCCAAGGCGTGCTTCGCCTCCGCCAGGCGGCCCAAGCATCGCCAGGTTCGAGTGCCTCCCGGACCTCGGAAAATACTTTGAAATTGAGAGGAAATGGCCTTGATGACCGGGCGAAAACGAGCCCTCATGTGCTCGGTAGCAACGGGCGAAGCACGAAAGGAGGCTCGCAAACATGAGAATGACCATCACCAAGGAGATCGCCGCTCTGGGCCGGGTGACGTGATCGACCCATTCGCCGAGCGCGAGAGAGTCGCCAAACCCTCCGACTGGATATGGGCGGGCGTTAACGCTGTTGTGCTGTCGGGTGTGGCCTCAATAGTGTTGAGTGTGTTTTGGGGAGAGTTGTTTCCTGGTACACCGGCACCCGGATATCTGCCTGCAGTCGCATTCGGTTTCGGTCTGGCCAACGGCCTCGCATCCGTTCGTGGCCGAAGAAGGAAACGCCAGAGGAAGATCGCAAAGCGAAGGCGGGACCGCTTGGCCCGAGGGCTTTGCCCAAGGTGCGAATACGATCTGACCGGGAACACGAGTGGCAGGTGTCCGGAGTGCGGGGTGGTCACGTGACACAAACCCAGAAACTCAAGTATGCGGGAGCAGTCGCTGTCGCAGTGCTGACGGTGGTCAGTTGGCGAGCAGCATCGCGGTACGTATGCCGAAATCAGCAGAGTCAGACCGCCCCTGGGAACGGCGACACATTGACTGGATCTGGCCCCTGGATCACAGTGTGGCGCTATCCTGGCTATGGAAAGCCTCTGGATTCTGGCCTCGTTGCTTGCGTCTACTCAGACGGTCGCATGACACGATCCACGACCGCGAGCCAGCCATCGGGGATTTACATTTCGGGCCGCCTTGGAGCGACGGATCTGGCCCAAATTAAATCCTGCATTCGTAGTGCTTTCGCTTACTGGTCAGGCACCAATGACGACCAACTCATCATCGATGCCCCATCTGAAACATTCCAGATGCGGACGACATCGGCAGTTTACACTCGTTCTTGTTCGCTTCCGCCAGTCGCCACGTGGCCTCTGCACCGGCTCAGAGGATTATTGTTTGAGGTGAATCTTGTTGGGCAACATCCGACCACTGAGATTCCGCCGATGCCTCGCTGACGGTCTCGCCCTCAGCGGCGTGAGCGACACGTCGCCGAAGCGTGGCCATGGTATTCGACTCGGCCAACTGCTCGCCCTGATGCCCGGCCGCGCCCTCCCGCCACCGCTGAGCCACAGCGTGACTGGGCGCATTCGCCCCAGACCCCCAGCCGTTGAAGCCCATCCACCGGGGGGTATCTTCGCAGAAGCGACGGCTTGACCAGTACCGGAGATAACCACGGCAGGTAACGTCGCCAGCGGCCCCACGCGCACGCGCCAGAGAGTTGCCGGCATCGGCTGCACCGAAACTCACACCCCATCATCGAGTTGCAGCCCAGTTCTCTCGACTGCACGATCAATGGCGTAAAATAGTGGCGGGACCGCATCGAGGTGGCGACCTTGGTGCCAAGCGGCGGTCCCCACCGGCAACCACGCGCAACCGACGGTGTCCCAAGACGTTAGGAGTGAGACGAGAGCGGCCAATGACAGCACGTGTAAACTTCTTGACAATAGTCGATACTTTTACACATGGCCGCCGATTGCAGAGCCGCAGACAGGGTTCTGGAGCTAGCCCGACAGCGAGGCGTGATTCGGGTTCGTGACCTGCTGGACGCGTCCATCCATCCGGAAACGCTCCGCAGGCTCTACGCCCAAGGCATGCTGGTCCGTACCGGCCGCGGCCTGTACGCGCTCGCGAACGGGGACTACTCCGAGCACCTGAGCCTGGCCGAGGCGGCCGTGCGGGTGCCAGGCGGTATCGTTTGCCTGCTCTCCGCGCTCCAGTATCACGGCATCGGGACTCAGAACCCTCACCAAGTCTGGATGATGATCGATCGTCGCGCCCACCATCCGCGGGTACAACATCCGCCACTGCGAGTTGTCCTGGCGTCTGGGGACGCCCTGACCGAAGGGGTGGAGCACCAGAAGGTCGACGGCGTAGACGTGCGGATCACGAATGTGGCCAAGACGGTGGTAGATTGCTTCAAATATCGCAACAAGGTCGGGCTTGATGTGGCGCTGGAGGCGCTGCGTGAATCTCGACGTGCTAAACGGTATTCTGCCGACGAGCTTTGGCGCTATGCTGCGATCTGCCGCGTCACGCGCATCATGCGGCCGTATCTGGAGGCAGTCGGCTGAACGACTCACCCAAGAACCTCGAGCATTCGGTCAAGCAGCGGTTGATCAATCGGAGCCGCGAGCGAGGAGAGGCGTTCAATAACCTGCTGGTTCGCTTCGCGATTGAACGATTTCTGTATCGCCTCACGCGATCACCGCACGCGGACCGTTTCGTTCTCAAGGGTGCGATGCTGTTCGCGATCTGGACGGACAAGCCGTATCGTCCCACTCTGGATGTGGACCTCCTGGGTATGGGCAATCCGGATCCTGAAAACCGCGGTTCAGGTCGATATCGGCTTTGGAGACGCTATCACGCCAGCGCCTTCCAATCTGGTCTTCGGACCGCTCTTGGATTTTCCAGCACCAACACTGCCGACCTATCCGCGGGAGTCCGTGATTGCGGAAAAGTTCGAAACCATGGTCGCCCTGGGCATGGCGAACAGTCGGATGAAGGACTTCTGCGACATCTGGGTGCTGTCCCAAACCATGCATTTCGAGGGGCAGATACTCGTCGATGCTGTGCGGGCGACTTTCTTGCGCCGCGGAACCCAGATTCCGATCGACTTGCCGTTGGCCCTGCAGGCGGGTTTCGCGGTCGACGACTCCAAGGTTGCTCAGTGGAGAGGATTTGTTGGCCGAAGTGGGGCCAGTACAGATCTTCCAGCCTTGGATGAGGTAATCCGGCATCTCGCATTATTCGTGGATCCGCTGCTTGGGCCGACTTCAACCAACACTCCATTCTCCCTCAAGTGGAATCCCCCTGGACCATGGAAGTAACGGGTTCGCTAGCGTACCGGCGGGATGGATCTGTTCGTCTCGGCACGGTCCAGATTCGCAAGTTTGGTCTTCATTCCGAAGACGCGGATCGATCAGCCGGGAGTGGGTCTTCGGGAGCGGCCTGATCACGACGGCCGATTCGCCGACTTGGGGAGGGCAGATCATGGCCCTGGACGCCATCACCCTTACCTCAACAACGATCTGCTCGCAGGAGGGGAGATCGGCGACCGCTGTTCGTTCGGTGCGAAGCGCTTCATGCAAGAAAGGTGCAAACCGGCTTTTGCCGCAACGGCGCCGTTGCATGATATGGGGATCGTGCACGTCGAGAGGCTCGCCGTGTTCTTCGGGTGAGGCTCACCAAGCTGGTCGCCACCGCAATGATCGCAGTGGGCTGAAGGTGAGTTCAGCTACCGCATCGATAGATTTGGATCGGTATTACAGGCAGTCAATGGCAGTTTGCCGCGTAGTTTTTCCACGCGCTCATGGTGTCGGCAAGAACCTGGTGCATGTCGCCCTTGATGCCGTAGCCCTGAAACCCGATCGGCCCTTTGTAACCGAGTTTGTTCAGCGTTTTGAGAAAGCTGCACATATCGTAATCGCCCTGGCCGAGCGGCTGAATCAGCCGGCCCCAGTCGTCTGTCTGGCGATCCGCACCGTTGATGGTCACCACGAAAAGCCGCGGCAGCGCCCGCTTGAGCGTCTTCTCCTGATTGTCGCCCTTTTCGCCGCGCAACCAGTGGCACAGGTTGAAGGTCACACCGACGTTCTTGCGATCGATCTTGTCGGCCAGGCTGACCGCCTCCCCCACCTTCGAGACATAGAGGCCGAAATGGGGGTACAGCGCCACGCGTACGCCGGCAGGCTCAGCCATGTCAGCGATCTCCCGAAGAATGGACACGGCCCGCTCATTGCCTTCAGCCGAGCTGGGCTGGTACTTCTTGCTGCGGATGAAGACCCAGAGGATTGCGTCGCGTTTCTTGAGTGACGTTATAACGTCCTTCAGTGCCGGATCGTATTTGGGCTGATCGGGATCGAGGTTCACGCCGGTGTACAGGGCGAACATTCTGAGCCCATACTTGTCCACCGCCGCGAGCTTCTGGGGAACATCCTCGGTCCGCGAAGGCCCCCAGCCAGCATAACCCAGTTCCTTGATCATGCGGACCTGCTCTTCGTACGTGCGATTGTCGCCCTTGGTGGCGGTGTCCATCGCGAAAAACGCATTCGGCAGGCTTCGGCCCGCCTTGCGTTGCCCGTTGTCCGCTGCAGGAGCGCTCGCCGGATTGTGCTGCGCTGTCGCGGTTCGCACACCGGGTAGCCCAGCAAGCAGGCCGGCCATAATGACCGTGTACAGATTCATGCGGTACCTTTCAGCCAGGAGTCGATGTTGGGGATAGTCCACGGTTCGCGTTGCTTGCGGCTGAGCATGGCGTTGGCGGCCTCATCGTTGACGAACCGCTCAGCCTTGGGGTCCCACTGAAGCTTACGCCCCAGTAGCATGGCGATGTTGCCGATGTGCGATATAGTGATCGTGCGATGGCCGACGCTCGCCGGGGCGTAGCAGGGCTTGCGCGACTTGACGCAGTCGATGAAGTTGCGGTGCTCGCCCCCGATGCCATTCGTTCGCTCCACCACCAGGCTCGGCCGATACAGGTGGACCTCGGACGGTCCGATCTTCGATTCGAGGATGGCCGGGGAACTCGCCTTCAACTCGCCGCGCCAGCCTTCAAACCCGATCCAGCCATCGGTGCCCTCAAACCGGAGGCCCACCCCATTGCTGACAACCTTCATTGTGACGCCGCTCGCATACTTGTAGTCCAGGTCGAACTCTTCAGCCGTGTTGAACAGCGCATCGCGAGGCGGAAACTTGCCAACGCCTTGCACCTCGACCGGGCCGGTGCCTTCGGTATTGTTGCCCCACTGAGCCAAGTCAATAAGGTGCGCGCCCCAGTCCGTCAGGCGCCCGCCGGAGTAGTCGAGGTTCCAGCGAAAACTCATGTGACACCGTGCCGGGCAATAAGGAGCCAGCGGAGCCTGGCCCAACCACATTTCATAGTTGAACCCCTTTGGCACCGGCTGAACTTCCCGATCGTTGAAACTCGTTCCACGCACTAC
>JBJKSL010000371.1:0-3932 GCA_046704145.1 Phycisphaerae bacterium | reverse complement strand
CTGGTCAACACCCATGCGACCTTCCGCTGGCGGCACGGCCAGTTCCCCGCCTTCGATCACGACCAGATGGTCGAGCTCAACGCGGACCTCTATTTCACGCTGGTCGACAACGTCGACGCCGTCCACGAACGCCTCACCCGCGAGCATGAGATCGCCCACACGCTCAAGGACATCCTCGTCTGGCGTGAAGAGGAGATCCTCGCCACCGAGGTCATGGGCAGCATCATCCGCGGGCACGGCCGCAATTACGTGATCGCTCGCGGCGTCGAACGCGATACGGCCGAGAGCGTTTACCGCCTCATGTTTGAGAGCGAACGACGCAAGGTCTACCCCTCGTTCCCCATGACGCACGTGATGGACATGCCCGACGTCCTGTCCGAGATCGACGCCTTTCGCGAGACGCTCTCCGAGCATTTCATCACCTTCGACCCCGGCGACCTCGACGAAAAACGTCTGCTCATGGAGGCCGGCGAGGCCACCAAACGCGGCGAGCGCAGCTTCCGGCTCGAGGTCCACGGCCGCAACCTCGACCTGCCCGTCTCTGAGGTTACCGCCGTTGCCGGCGACATTGACGGCCAGATCTACGCCCGCGACTTCAAGCTCATCGACCAGTCCGACATGATCGTCAGCTACGTGCCCGAACTGCCCGGCGGCAAGCCCGGCCTGTCCAGCGGCGTCGAACGCGAACTGCAGCACGCCTACGAAACGACCAAGGAAGTCTACGTGGTCTGGAAGCCCGCGGCTGAGCCCTCGCCCTTCGTGACGCGCACCGCCAACGAGGTCTTCAGCTCCGTAGAGGCCGCCCTCAAACACTTCCAGAAGAAGGGCTACATCGAGCAGTTCCAACTGCGCTTCCAAAACACCGCCACGACCAAGCCCCGCGAACGGGGCAGGCACGGGTAAGGAGCTATCCGCTTTCAGCCAGAGAAGAGACTTGAACGCGCGTTAATGACAAATGCCTCGTGCCTCATGTCTAAAGAAGCGCAAATACCTGATGCCCAGGAAGAGAGTTCGCAGAGTCAGTACGATCTAGAGGAGCGGACTGCGCGGTTTGGCGAGGCGATCATCGAGTACGTTAAGAGGATTGCAATCAGCTCTATCACTGAACCGCTGGTTGGCCAGTTGATTCGCGCAGCAACCAGCGTTGGTGCGAATTACTGCGAGGCGGACGACGCCGGGTCCAAGAAGGAGTTTCGTTACCGAATCAGCATCTGCAAACGTGAGTGCCGGGAGACCAAGTATTGGCTGCGAATGCTTGCAGCTGCTGTGCCTGACTTGAAGACCGAAGCCCGCACCTATTGGCGCGAAGCAAAAGAGCTGCATTTGATTTTCAACGCGATCTATCGCAAGACGAGACCTTCGCCCAAAGATGCCTGACTGCCTTCTTTAGGCATTTTGGCCTTTGGTATTCTTTAGACATTAGACATTAGACATTAGACATTAGACATTATAACTCATGACCACTCACGAACTCGCACAAATGATCGATCACACCGTCCTCAAGCCTGAGGCCTTGCCTTCGGCCATTGATACTCTCTGCGACGAAGCCGGCCGCTATGAGTTCATGGCCGTATGCGTCAACCCCATCTGGGTGGCGCGTTGCCGCGATCGCCTTGCCGGCACGAAGGTGCGCGTGGCCAGCGTCATCGGCTTTCCGCTCGGCGCCAGCCGCACCGATACCAAGGTCGATGAAACCCGCCGGGCCATCGAAGACGGCGCGACCGAGATCGACATGGTCCTCCGCGTGGGCGACCTCATCGCCGGCAATATCGCCGTCGTGCGCGACGACATCGCCGCCGTAGCCGCCGCCGTACACGCTGCCTCGTCCGACCATGAGCTCAAGGTGATTCTGGAAACCGCCGCCCTTAACGCCGACCAGATCATCGCTGCCTGTCGCTGTTGTGCCGAGGCTCAGGCCGACTTCGTCAAGACCTCCACCGGCTTCCACCCGGCGGGGGGAGCCACGACCGAAGCGGTTCGCATGCTGTTCCGCTACGCCTCTCCTTTGAAGGTCAAGGCTGCCGGCGGCATCCGCACCTACGCCGCCGCCAAAGCTATGATTAATGCCGGCGCGACCCGTCTTGGCACCTCCTCCGGCCCGGCCATCATCGAGGAATTCAAAGCGAGCCGCGGAGCGTAAGTGGAGCAATGGTTTGTCCCACACGTAGCGAGCCGCGGGGCTTGACCCCGCGCATCACGAGGTTGCCGCCGTGCCCACGAGCCTGAAAACCAAAGGCCAGATCGAGTCCGAGATCAGCGAGGCCGTCATCAAGTTTGAGAAAGAATACATGGGCCGCGGTCCGCTCGAGACCAAGACCTATCTGATTGACGACTTCGTCCTGGTCCGACTCAAGGGAGTGCTCACCCAGGCCGAGTATCAACTCGCCAAATCCGACAGCTCCAAGGGACGCGACCTCATCAAGCAGATCCGTATCGAACTGCTCGAAAAAGGCCGTGTGCTGCTAGAAGCCGTCATCGAATCGATCACCGGCCGTCGAATCACCACTCTGCACACCGACATCAGCACCGTCATTGGTGAACGCGTGATCATCTTCGGCCTCGACGCCCCGCCCGACTTGAAGTGACGGAACGCCGTGCTGCATGGGGTGTGGCCGGAACATTTGGCACGTCGTAGCCCAGCCGCCCTCGGCTGGGGATTTTCGCTTTGAAAACACAGCCGAGGGCGGCTGTGCCACTTTTTCTTGCCACGCCGTGCTGCATGTGCGATTCGTATTTCGCTTGACTTGCCGGCCGAGCTTCCTATACTGCAAATCATATATGGCAGATGCTCGGGGGGCGGCGTCAGATGGCCGCCTGCCGCAGAATAGGCCGCAGCGTGACAATGTGTCATTCTGCGGTATTTTTTTGCGCGCCTACAGCATTTGCTGTTTTTTTGTAGCGGTCAATTGGCCCGATTTCCACGGTCTCAGGGCAGAAGTGACGCTACAGAATGACTTAAATTGCTCTAAAATTGCGAGATGGAAGGATGGCGATGAAACGCTTCGAGATCGAACAGTCGCAGATGGTCATTCACACCGAAGGCCAGCTCTGTACCACCAAACGCGAGCTGACGCACAGCGACATCTTTTTTCGCGTGCTAGCTCTGTATGTCAAGCACCTGTGTAGCAGCCAGTCGCCGCTTGTGGACTTGCTCGATCTCCAGGCAGACGCGGCCTCTTCCTCGCTGCTGGCGTTGCTGCGGCCGCTCAGCGAGAACCCGCTGGAGCAGGTCGCTGACCTCGTGCCTGACGCCGCCCGCTTTCTCGAACCGGCCCGCCGGCGCGCACTGCACGAGTTCATCGAAGGTCTCTACGACTTCTGGCGGACCTTCGACCGCTTTATGGTCGTACACTCCGAGCCCGGCCCGACTGCGTTGGACCGCCGGCCCTACCGCGTGTTCAACGACACTATCGAATCGCTCGCCCATCTGATCCGCTCCGTCTACCGCGACCTGGGCGAAAACATCACCGGCAACCACCCGCGCGTGTATCGACAGGTGGCCGCCGGCTGCAAGATCGGCCTGATCGCCGTCCCGGAGGAATGCCCGTTCCCCGCACGCTACCGTGAGATGCTCGGCAAAGTACCCTTTATTCGTCAGGTATGGGTCGCTCCGCCCATGATCATCGACCCGCCGATGAACAAGCGCACCGGCCAGTTCCAACGCGTCGACCGTAACCCCCTCGACGGCATGGCCATCGATCCAAACCACTGGCTGTGTTACCCCGCGGTGGTCGGCTCGGTGGTCGTCTTCGTGTACTTCCACCAAAGGTTCATCGGCCTGGGTTGCACGCTCGCCAACCTGTTCGAACTGGCCACTACCGAGCAAATCAGGAAAGGGCCCGACGCCGTCTACCTCTTTGGCGCGCCGCTCGAGGCCATGACTGCTTACGGCGACCTGCCCACCATCTTCTACGAGGATAACGACAACAACG
>JBJKSL010000370.1:0-4200 GCA_046704145.1 Phycisphaerae bacterium | reverse complement strand
CGTGTACGGGAACTCGCCGTCCGGCTTGCGGATTGTGAGCAGCCAGCGGGTGGCCCCGGCAGCTACCTGGTGGTACTGACGGTTTTCGGTGATGGCGTACAAGGACGAGAAGAAGGCGGCACCGGTGGTGGCGGTCGAGATGGTGTAGGGGGCCATGCTGAGGTGCCCCTGGTAGTAGCCGCAGCCGAGTGCGCCTTTGTCTTTGCCGTCGGCGATGATGAAGCTCTTGGTTGCCTCGCGGCCTTGGCCCTGCGGGTCAGTGGCCGAGCCGTGCATGACGAAGCGGGCCATGTTCTCCATCGACTGGAGATAGACAGCCTTCTGCTTGTCGTTCGCGAAGCGATAGCCTATAGCCAAAGCGGTCACGGCTGTGCCGCCATCGCCGAAGTAGATGCGGCGGCCTTTTCCCATGTCGCACCAGAAGCCTGCGGGTTGGCCGGTGGAGGTGGTAGTGGGCTCCTGCTGAGTGCAAAAGCTGTCGCACCAGCGCAAAGCTTCGTCCAACTGAGCCTTGTTCGGCGTGATCTGACTGGAGGCCATCAACACGCGGGCGAGATTGCCGTTGATGAAGATGGAGGTAGCGGTGTCCTTGGTGTTCTTGAGGTCGCCGCTGCCTACATCGAGGCTCATGATCCACTTGTCGATGTCAGCGAGGTAGGCGGTGAGTGCCTGTTGCATATCCTTGTCGACGAGGGGTTCATGATTGCTCTTGGCCACAGGGGCGGACTGCGCGGTCGCGATACCGTTGGTGGCCAGAGCAGCAAGAAGAACTGCGATCAAGGTAGAGCGCACGTGCATTTGTCAGACTCCTGTTTAAGGAAAAGCTTCAGTATTGGACTTTCAGGTCTACCGGTGCAGTCAATCCGTGGAGTTCCACCACGTTGCCTTTGAAGGCCATCTCTGATTTTGGCTGGCATTCGACGGCTCGGATGACGCGCTGAGCTGGATTGCGCAGACGTATCTTGATTGTGCGTGGCGCGGTACGCGTAGGCGGATCCACGTGTATGTCGGCGCCGTTTTCTTGGGCTTCGATTGCGAATGATGCCGGGCCGAACAGCGTGGGCGCATTCTTGACGGCCACATGCTTGCCGGCAGCCAACCACGGTCGCGGGATTGCATAGCCAAGCAGCAGATCCCTGCCGTTCTCGCGCAGCAGCATGTTTCGCAGTAGCCGCAATTGCTGCGTGTTGGAATACGTGTGCGGAAGGGTCCAGAAGTTTTCGCCGGTGCGGATCATGGTGCACTCGACGGCGGAATACGTATCGCGGGTCATGCCGTTGGCCATGGATGCGTACAGGCCGAGAATCGCTCGCTTGGGCTCGTCGCGTTTGAGGCAGGTCATCCAGTAGCCGTAGCCGTAAGCATGATCGATCATCTCATGGAAACGTGGCACGCCGAGCGTCAGGCCGCCGCGATTTCGCAGCGCGTCGATGAGCAGATCGGCTTCGGGCGCGTTCCATGCGGGGATGCCGGCTTCCAGCATGCAGGGGGCGATGATGGCGTAGTAGCCGTTCGCACTGCCGTCGGATTCTTTCCACAATTCGCGAGTGTCGGGCACGATGGGCAGGATCTTTTCGTCAGCATCGTCGAAAACCGCTGGTTGCATGGATGCGAGGATGTCCCGGCGATAGGCGTCGCTTGCTTTTTGGAGTCGGGCGGCTTCGTCAGTCATGCCGATCTGAGCGAAGGCGTCGGCGGTTGCGGCCAGACCTTGGCAGAGGTAGGCGTTGGAGAAGTAGTCTGCGGCGGGTGTGAGCAGATCCGCGTAAGGTCGGTAGCGGATCAGGCCTCTGGCCTCGGCGGGTTGAGTTGCAGCTGCGCTGAGAGTCGCTTTGCGCGTCTCGATAATCCAGTTGCACATGGCGAGCATCTTGGGGGCGACACGTCGCAGCCAATCGGCGTTGCGCGTGATCTGGTAATGCCGGCTCATGGAGACGAGGGTTACGCCGGTGTCGGTGTCGCCGAAGTTGACTGCCAGCAGGCCGTTGGGCTGCATGAAGGTCAGCAGCGAATCAAGATACTGCTCGGCCAGGTCGTGGTAGCCCAGCAGGTCCATGTTGTTGCAGTAGAGAGCATCGCTGTAGCCGTAGACTCGCGTGTAGAAGCCAGAGCCGTCGCAGACATGGTACACGTCGCCGCGTTTGTGCACGTTGATGAAATTGTAGGCCAGCCAGGCACGGTAGGCGTTCTGCACGCGTTGCTCGGGGATGTCGAAGCGGCTGCCGGGCTTGAGGAGCTTGTCCCAGTATGCACCGACCTCGGCCAACTTGCGATCGAACTCATCTGCAGAGACTACCGCTACCGGCAGGATCTTGTAGGGCACCTTGATTTGCAGCTGTTGACTACCGTGGGCGGGTATTTCGATATCGTGAGTAGTCAGCGGCCATTTGTCGCAGGGCACGACGCTGAAACGAGTCTTCACGTTGCGGCGGGTGTCGCCGGGGTTGGTAATGCGAAGCCGTATGTACGCTACGAGCGGTTCGCTGGGCGAGAAATCCTTGCTGTACGCGAATGCGGTCTGTTCGAGTTCGAGGCCGTTGTGTCGATCGTTCAGGATCACGATGGGCATGTAGCCGTTGAGCAGTCGACGGCTACAAGGCAAAGGGCCGGTGCCGAAACGGTATGCCGGCTCGCCGATTTCGAAGAAGCCGGTTGGCTGCCTTGGGTCGGCGGAATCCTCGGTGAACTGCAATGCGCCGTCACATGCCACGCCTATGGCGAAGGGATGATCCTTCACGCCGATGGCTTCGCGCGGCCATTTCAGTGGCGGGAAGTGGCGGGCGACGGACTCGAAGGTGGGATCGTCTGTCGAGGCCAGTTCCTGCTCGCCGAGAACATCGAGTTCTTCTCTCTTGAGGGCGGCGAGTTCTTCTTGAGATGCCTGGGCCCGGTCGGCATCGAGCGGCGTCACGCGAATGCTGCGCAGGCGAGCGGTGATCACATCATGCGGCAATACGGGTTTGAGGAACCGGCCTGGGGCGGGAAAGACTTTTGTTTCCGCGCCCTGGCCGACGACGAGCAGCTTGGGGGGACCCGCCAGCCGCTGCGGCCGACGGCTAACGCGCACGCAGTTGAACTCGTTGCCGTCGGTGCTGAGCAGGTAGCGGATGCAGTTTTTGCCGAGTTCGATAGCGACGTATTGCCATTGGCCGGCGTTGGCAGGGCCGAGGTCGTGTTCGTGCGAATAAGTGCCGAGCACTTCGCGGGCGGCGATGCGGCCGGGTCTAGCATTCATCCCAATCTCGCAGAAACTGGATGGATCCCAGCTAACCAGGAGCGAGACTGCTGCCGTATCGGTTTTCGGCTGCAATGCGCACGAGACGCGGACAGAATCGACATCAAGTGTGCGTTCGATATGGGCCTGCGAGTTCATGCGAGCATGGATGACCGCCGAAGCGTCCTCGACCGTAATGGTGTTGTCTTTGGCGGCATGCACGGTCCATGCTGGGTCCAGCCGAGGGGAAGCGAAGTCCTCTGAGAGCGGCACGGTCATGCGTGTGGCGTTTGCCTCCGCACCATACGCAGTGGTCGCCATGCCGAGAAGCGACAAGATGACGATTCTTTCGAGCCGGCTGGAGCTCATGTCGGATCCTTTGCTGCGTAGTTACGCATCCTTCAAGGCGGCGCGGTTTTCGTAGACTTTTTCGAACGCATGGATGATGTCGTCCATGTCTTCGCCTGTGCCGAGCATCAGCCGATGTTCGAGCCAGCCGCCCTGTTCGTTGCAGATGGTCTCGCAGTTGGGGCAGCAGGTCTTGGCGTAATCGACACCTTGGCAGCCGGCGTAGGGGCCGAATTCTCGATCGAGGAACAGCGGCTGGCGATAAAGCGGTGATGGATAGCCACCGAAGTTGGGAATGCCCTCCGCGGCCAGGGCCTTGAGGAATGCCTGTCGCGGGGCGCCCAGTTCCTTGGCATCTATGCGGAAGCAGAACAGGTGATACGAGTGCCTGGTGCAGTCGGCAGTGAGCTTCTGCGGCTTGATGCCGGGGATCTTGCTCAGGCGTTCGGAGAGGTATCGGCCGTTTTCGTTACGCCGGCAGGTCTGTTCTTCGAGTCGCTCGAATTGTGCATTGAGTATCGCCCCCTGGAACTCGCTCAGCCGGTAGTTGGCGCACATGACGAAGTGCTCGTACCAGGCACGGCCCGGCCGCCGCCCGCAGTTGTGGATCGAACGGCATCGGGCTTCCAGTCCGGGGT
>JBJKSL010000369.1:0-3617 GCA_046704145.1 Phycisphaerae bacterium | reverse complement strand
TGCCCGCCGAGCAGCAGGGCGGTGATGTCCTCAACGCTGCAGCCGAGTTCCATGGCGATGAAAGTACGATAGCGTGCGGTGTCGAGCACGCCAGCCTGGCCCATTACGCGGTGCGTGGGGAATCCGCTGGCCTTCCAGGCGGTGTAGACCATGGCGTCCAGAGGGTTGCTGACGACGATCAGGATTGCATTGGGACTGTACTTGGCGGCCTGTTCGGTCACGCTGCGCACGATTTCGACGTTCTTGACCAGCAGATCATCGCGGCTCATGCCCGGTTTGCGGGCGAGGCCGGAGGTAATGATGATCACGTCGCTGTCAGCGGTGTCCTTGTAGTCATTTGTGCCAACAACGTTGGCATCGAAACGCTCGATGGGCGAGGCTTCGCGAAGGTCAAGCGCCTTACCTTGGGGCAAACCTTCGACAATATCCAGCAGAACAATGTCGCCGAGTTCCTTGCCTGCCGCCCAATGGGCACAGGTAGCTCCGACATTTCCGGCACCGATGACTGTGATTTTGGCACGACCGATCATTTCAATCCTCCCTGGGCTCTTGTTAACCGCGTTAACGCACATGCGTCGGTATTATATAAACACAAGTGCCATGCGTACAGGTCTCGACGTGCGGTGATGGGCGAGATTGCATGCAAAATCCGAGCAGCGTTGACGAGGTAAAATTGGGTAAGCTGCCCGGCTGGCCCCTATGCACACATCAGGTTAAGCTCCAGCGAAAAATTAGCTGTCGTCCCATGTAGTGAAAGCAGCTTTGGCAATAGAATGCACGCCAGCCTACGGAGGAGTACCTTTCGAATCGTGCGGCGTGTGGAAGGAAATCGAAAACACCGGCGGCCCGGAATTGCATTGAAAAATCAGCGATTGCTGATAGACTATTCAGGTGTGTTGCAGGAATGAGGCACTCGCCGTAGGAAAGCATATCCGGGCCGATCGAAAACCAAGGGAAGGGTAGCCATGAGTGATCCGAGCAAGGGGGCACTGCTGGTCGTTGACGACGAACCTCTCAAGCGTGTCACACTTCAGATCGAACTGTCCGAGGCCGGTTACTCGGTCGCGGAGGTGCCGGACGCTGCTACCGCCATGCAGTACCTTCGGGGTAAGCCGGTGGACGCGGTCATCTCGGATGTCCGCATGCCGGGCATGGACGGCCTGCAATTCCTTCGACAGGTCAAGATCATCAGCCCCAAGACGCAGATCATCCTGATGACCGCGTTCGGGTCGATCGATCTGGCTATCGAGGCGATGAAGCGCGGCGCGTACGACTTCCTCACCAAACCGTTCAAGACAGAAGTTCTGTTGGAGAAGTTGGAGCGGTTGCGCAACAGCGCCGAATGGCCCAACGTGCAGGCGTCTGCACCCGCGACCTTGCGGCTGGGTCCGCTGGTCGGACGCAGCTATGCCTCGCGGCAGATGTTTGAACACATTCGGGCGGTGGCAGACTACGAGCGGGCGCTGCTTATCGAGGGCGAAAGCGGCGCCGGAGCCGAGTTGGTGGCCGAGGCTGTCCATCAGTTGAGTCGGCGAGCAAGCAAGCCGCTGGTCAGGGTCAATTGTGCGGCATTCAGTTCGCACATGCTCGAGGCGGATCTCTTCGGCGGAGCGAATCAGGACGGCGGGCGACTTGCGGCGGCACGCGGCGGCACGTTGTTCATGGACGAGGTCGACACCTTGCCGGTCGAACTGCAGGCCAAGCTGCTGCAGGTGTTCGAGCGGCGGGATGCGGAGCGTGCCAACGCAGGCAACGGCGAGCCCAGCGATGTTCGTATCCTCTGTGCAACACACAAGGATCTTCGCCAGCTAGTGGACAGCGGGAAGTTCCGACAGGATTTGTACTATCGCATTGCCGCGGTCACGCTGAGTCTGCCCCCGTTGCGAGATCGGCTCGAGGATATTCCGCTGCTGGTCGAGGAACTGCTCAAGAAGCATGCAAACAACGGCAGTGCCGGCCGAACAAAAGTGCCGCCGACGAAGATCAGTGCTCATGCCGTCGAGGCCTTGTTGGATTATCACTGGCCGGGCAACACACTGGAGTTGGAACATACCATCGAGAGGGCCATAACTATGGCCACCAGCGACACGATCGAGTTGAAGGACGTCCTCCTGCCCAAGCCGGGCAGCAAAGCGGAGTCAGAGGTCTGGCCGGAGATGGCTGCGAGTCTGACCTCGACCATCGCCGGTGTCGAACGCAAGCTCATCGATGCCGCTCTGCGTCGCGCGACCGGCAACCAGGCCAAGGCGGCGCAATTCCTGGGCATTCCGCGCACCACGCTTCGCGACAAGATGGCCAAGTATGGCATGGTGGGCAACGGTGCCACGCGAGACATCCTGCCGCCCGGGCAGTAGTGCAGAATGCTGAACGTAGAATGCAGAATGTAGAATGCTGAATGCAGAATGAGAGTGATGAGAGGCCAGGCTCCTCGATTCTTATTCTGCATTCAGCATTTCTTTTTGTCTTGCTGGGGGGTGTGAAACTCCTGTCGCTACGGGACGTATATATCTGCGTCAAACGCATTCGCTAAGTTGGACAGCTGGCGCGGGTCCGGCTGGCGGGGGCTTCCGTTCTCAGGGCTTGCTCAAGTGGTACTTGAGATGGTCAAGGCGGATTCTCGTCACCTGGCGAAAGTTTGGGTTGACATCATAGCGGTCAAACTGGAATATATTGGGGCACGGATGGAACGATCCGCGAGGTGGCGCGCGCGGAGATTGCCAATGGCAGCGAGACAGGAGGTCTCGTGAAAAGGGGGGTTGGGGCCGAGGCGACCGCCTGAATGCCGGCCGAAACGATTGCCGGCATCGGCTGGCAGTCGCAGTTGGCGCGGGAGATTGGGTCGCGAAGGTCACCAGGTTTCCTACCATCCGGCCGCAGGGCATCCGACCTGCTGATTGCGGGTCCGCGATGTTTCTGGACGTGTTCCGCGATCCTGTTTAGGAGAAAGATGATGCGGAAGATTCGTGGCTTTACGTTGATAGAAGTGCTCGTGGTGGTGAGTATCATCGCGCTGCTGATCGGCATCTTCATGCCGTCGCTGCGCGAAGCGCGGAGGGTCAGCAAGAAGACCGTCTGCCAAAAGAACCTCGACCAGATCGGCCTGGCCATGCAGGCTTATCTGCAGACCCACAAGGACTTCATGCCTTACGCCTGCCGGATGCCGTCGTGGGAGGCCTCACAAGAGAATCCGCTGCCGCCGATATACGATGTGCTCAAGCGCGAGCTTGGCAGCGGAAATCGCGTTATCACCATGCGGTACACGGATGATGCCGGAACGGTTCACAGTCTGCAGAAATCCGCACACGAGGTCTTCGCCTGTCCGGCAGACAAGAATACCTTGTCGCGCCCCGGCGACGATGGGGTGGCTGCAAATCAGGGGATTCCCACGGATCGTTACTTCGACAATGAAGGCACCAGCTACGAGTGGGAGAATCAGTTGAACGGCATGAGGCTGGACTTCAAGGCGGTGCGCATCTATGCCAACCTGCCCTCAAAAACTGCCGAGCAGAAGCAGCAGCGACTGCGGACCAAGCAATTCGAGGTGGCCAAGCTTCCGCGGAACAACATGTGGATGATGTATGATTTTGAAGCCTTTCACGGCGGTCCGTACATGATCG
>JBJKSL010000368.1:0-4540 GCA_046704145.1 Phycisphaerae bacterium | reverse complement strand
GTCCATCACCGATCTGGCCACCGGCAAGACAGAGCGGATCGAGAACCCCCTCGGCCAGCAGGCCATCCAGTCCTTCGCCGTCGATGCCAAGAACCTCTATGTCGGCACAGGGCTGGGCGGCAACGGGCTGCCGCAACAGAAAGGGCCGGCTCACTTCGGCGTTATCAACTTGGCCTCGCGCAAGGTGATCTTCGACATGCCGATCGATGCTGCGGGAGTCACTCGCACCACGGCCGTTCCCAAGCGGTCGGCGGCCGTCTTCACCGTGGGTTCCAAGCTGTACCTCTACGACGCCGAGACGCGCAAAGTCACCGCTACTCCCATCCCCAAGCTGCCGCCCATCACCGCACGCTCGATCCTCCCGCGGGACGACGGCTCGCTGCTGACCGCCTGCGGCAAGCGGCTCTGCCGCCTCGATCTGGCCGGCCGGAAGTACACCGTGTTGCTCGAAATGCCCGTTTCGCCCGAGTGCATGACCGTTGGTTCTGATGGCCGACTCTATTTCAACCACGGCGCGGACTTCTACCGTACCCGGCAGGCCCTCTCTCAACTACAATAAGATTTCGAGGGACGGGCCGTCGCCCCGCTCGTTGCTCACGATGAACGAGGACGAATCGTCTGGAGGTCCACCATGCCTGAGAAAATGACGCCCGAGAAGATCCTCAAAATGGCGTCGGCGTTTCAACCCGTATGCGTGCTTGCCGCCGCAGTCGACCTCGAGATCTTCAACACCATTCACGGCCGCTCGCTGACCGCCGCGATGGTCGCGACGCAGTTGGGCACGGACCTGCGGGCCACGACGGTTCTGCTGGATGCCCTGGTCGCCCTCAACCTGCTCGCCAAGGATCGCGACAGCTACGCCGTGCCAGATCATGTCGCCGACGCACTCACCACCAGCGGCAGCCAGACCGTCCTGCCCATGGTGCTGCATCAGGCCAACTGCCTGCGTCGCTGGGCTCAACTGCCGCAGGTGGTCAAGAGCGGCCAGCCCGCCGAGCGTCAGCCGAGCATCCGCGGCGAGGAAGCCGATAACGCCTCCTTCATCGGAGCCATGCACACCATCTCCGATCCGGTCGCCGACAGCGTGGTCGCCGACCTTGCCCCGTTTTCGTTCCGCCACCTGCTCGACATCGGCGGCGCTTCCGGAACCTGGACCATGGCCCTGTTGCGACTCGCACCGGCGGCCCGCGCCACCATCTTCGATCTGCCCGACGTAATTCCCATGGCCAGCCGCCGCCTCGCCGAAGCCGGTTTTGCCGATCGCGTGCAGCTTGTGGCCGGCGACTTCTACACGGATTCGCTGCCGACCGGAGCCGACTTTGCCTGGCTCAGCGCCATCGCCCACCAGAACTCCCGCGAGCAGAATCGCACTCTCTTCAGCAAGATCCACGACGCTCTCAGCCCCGGCGGCACGCTGGCCATCCGCGACATTGTGATGGATGAGGACCACGTGAACCCGGCCAGCGGCGCCTTGTTTGCGGTCAACATGCTGGCCGGCACCGAGCACGGCGGCACCTACAGCTTGGCCGAGTACCGCGAGGACCTCGAAGCCAGCGGCTTCACAAACGTCCAAATCGTGCGTCGCGACCCCTGGATGAACTCCGTGATTCGCGCCACTCGTCGGTAGAGCAAAGGCAGGCCCCTGGCGGCCTTCAAACCAGGTGCGCAAAAAAACACGGGATCGTGGAGGCGATCCCGTTGGAGGAGAGAGAGAGTTTTGAGGAGAAGAGTTTTTGCTCTTCACCCCTTTCTTTAACCGCCATCGGGCAAAGTCAACGACAAGTCCTTGAAATTTCGGCCGGGTAAATCCCCTAAACAGTTGAGGCGTTCGCAAATTCATTATTAGCAGATGCCTGCGAGGGCACCTCCCCAGCCCACCGGCACAGAATTTTTACCCAGTTGAATCGCACTGCCGGCGCGGCATGCCCCAGAGCGTATTCACCCCACAAACCCTGACCTCTGCCAATCCGTCCCGGACGGACACTCGTCGACATCGGGGCCGCCGCTAGTCATAAACCCCTGTTTGCCCGGAAGGTCAGCGGAGGCTCGGCGGTGTAAGTTGAAAGCTGAGGGAAGTTCCTTGTGCATCGGCTCACTGTGGGAAAGGGATTCGCATGGACAATCTAGACCGTCGCGTCCTCCTGGCAGGATTGGGTGTTGCCGGAGGTTCCTTGCTGGCCCGCGTCGCCCGCGCGGGAGACCTTACGCCTCCCGCCGGACCGGTGGCCCCCACCATGAAGCCTCTCGACCAGGTGGAGCCCCGAACGCCCGTGCAGTCTCTGCCCGGCTCCGAAACGGCTGTGCACGTCATCAGCCAGCCGGGCTCGTACTACCTCACCGCCGACCTTGTCGCACAGTCGGGCCTGAACGGTATCGAGATCGTCAGCAGCGATGTTAGCCTGGACCTGTGCGGGTTCAGTCTGATCGGTCCGCTCTATAGCGGCAACGGCATAGTGGCCGGCACCGGCTGGCGGCGCATCCTGGTCCGCAACGGTCGCGTCCAAGGTTGGCGGGCCAACGGCATCGACCTCAGCCAGGCCGAGGAGTGCTGCGTCGAAGCCGTGGTCGTCTCGCAGGTCGCCCACACCGGCATCAGCGTCGGAACGTGCTCAAGCATCGAGCGTTGCCTGCTGCGCGAGTGCAGCACTTACGGTGTCGTGGGCACCACCCGCGTCCAGCTTGGTTACTGCCAAGTACATAGTTGTCCGAACGGTATCCAACTCGGCTACGGCTCCAGCGTGCAGAATTGCACGGTGAGCGGCGCGACCAGCGGCATCGGATTCGACCTGGCCGAGGGCGGACAGCATGTGCGGCAGTGCTCGGCTCTGCAATGCGCGACCGGCTTCGCCCTTTACGCAGGCTCCGTTCTGCAGGAGTGCCTGGCTGCCGGCTGCACCACCGTCGGTGTCCTCGTGCAGAACAACAACAACTTCGTGTGCGACTGCCACATGATGAACGGCGGAACCGGCCTGTCCGTCGCTGGTGCGTCCAACTTCTGCGTGCGGAATACTGCTTCGGCCAACACCACGAATTACTCGGTGGTGCCGGGCAACGCCTACGGGCCCATCGTCAACGTGGCCGGTGCCGGCAACATAAGCGGTACACCCAGCGCAAACCACCCCGCGGCAAACTTCTCGCACTAGGGCATTTGACCGCTGAGACAGAGAGACCGGTATGGAACCACGGATGAACACGGATGAACACGGGTCCAGTTTTGTGATGCACTGTGCTCTGCAAATGTCGTTTATGCGACGCTCATACCGGATCTGTGTTAATCCGTGTTTAACGGTGGTTTCTCTTTTCTCCGTGGCTCTATGCCTCTGTGGTGAAATGGCTTTTGCCGCGAGCAACATCGATCCCCAACATAGTCTGGCTTGGAGCGAAAACGCCGGTTGGCTCGACTTGAGCGGTGGATCGCAAACGCTCGGCGTGCGCGTGCTGCCCACCATTCTCTCGGGTTACATCTGGGCGGAGAACATCGGCTGGATCAATCTCGGCGACGGCACTCCGAGCAACGGCACTTCCTACGCCAACAATGACGGCTTTGATTGTGGCGTCAATATCGACCCGCTCACCTCCGACCTCTTCGGCCTGGCCTGGAGCGAAAACGTCGGCTGGATCAACTTCGACACTCGTGCAGCCCTCGGCTCCTCCGGCCAACAGGCCCGCGTGGACTTCACCGCCGGTCGACTGCGTGGCTACGCCTGGGGCGAGAACATCGGCTGGATCAACTTCGACGACGCCACCCTGTACGCAGGCTTTATCTGGCCGGCCTGCCACCAACCGTTCGCCGATGCCGACGACGACCACGACGTGGACCAAATCGATTTTGCATACGTGCAGCGCTGTCTGTCCGCCACCGGCGGCATACTGGACGGCTGCGAATGCTTCAATCGCCCCGAGGTCGGCTTCCCCAATGGTGACAATGACGTGGACCTGAACGACCTGGATGCCTTCGCCGCATGTGCAAGCGGTCCCGGCATACCCGCGGATGCGAACTGCACTACAAGCCCCTAACGTCGTCTTCACTCCCAATCTCTCCCAACGGACGCAGCTTCTGGAACACCGCTATTGCAGTCGTTCTGGACTTTGCTAATCTCTGTCCGTACGGTTGCGCAGTCCTTTACGTAGCAGCCCCCAAAGCCCGAGGGGGGTATAATGTCCAGGGTTGAGGCAGGATTCGCGGGTGAACGGCATGCACGTGCGTAAGCCAGCAGTTGCAGGTTACTTCTATCCCAGCGCGGAGAAGCCGTGCCGGGAAGAGATTGAGGTCTGCCGATCGACAGCGGCATCCTGGGAGCAGGGCCAAGAGACGCAGGCGGTCGCCAGCGTGCGTGCGGAGGTCGAGCAGGGTTGGGAGAAACTGGTGGGCGGCATCGTGCCGCACGCGGGGTGGATCTGCAGCGGCCTCGTGGCGGCCGAGGTGCTGGAGCTTCTGTGCCGGCAGGCGGGGCTGGAGACGGTCGTGATCTTTGGGGCGGCTCACCGGTTTGCGTCGAGTCGGGCCGCTTTGGCGAGCGAGGGTGCCTGGGCCACGCCG
>JBJKSL010000367.1:0-5132 GCA_046704145.1 Phycisphaerae bacterium | reverse complement strand
GTCCGACACGTACTCCTCGATGCCGTGCCGGGTCAGCCCATGCTCGCCCCGCTCTCCGGTGATGATCGCCGTTACGCCCTTGCTCTTGAGCCAGGCGAACAGCCGCCGCAACTCCGCCCGCAGGACGGCAGTGTCGGACAGCCCGCCAAAAAGTGCCTCAATCGTGTCCACAACCACGCGTTTGGCCTTGACCGAATCGATGGCGTGAGCCAGACGCACGAACAGCCCTTCCAGATCGTACTCGCCCGTCTCTTCGATCTCGCTTCGCTCCACGCGCACAAAGTCCATGGCCAGCTTCTTGCCAGCCACCAACTCTTCGAGATCGAACCCCAGCGAACGCACGTTCTTGACCAGTTCCGCCTCGGTCTCCTCGAAGCTCATGAACACCCCGGGCTCGTCGTATTCCGCAATACCCCTGACGATGAATTCCATGCCCAGCAGCGTCTTGCCGCAGCCCGCCGCCCCGCACACCAGCGTCGGCCGCCCTGCCGGCAGCCCCCCCGCAGTGATTTCATCCAATCCACGCACCCCCGTTGGACACTTCTTTAACCCCGACCCCTTCTGGCCGCCCGGCTTGCGCGCCGCACGACCCATTTTCTGCCGATTTACGTTGCTCTTCACCGGCCAATACTCCTGCGTACGCGAACTGCTTCGTTCGGGTCTTCGACATGGATCTGTGCGAGCCTTTCTGGCTCACAGCCACAAAGACTTGCAGGTTACCGGCTTGCAAGCCCGCTGCATATGGGGGAATTGCCTAATGACTGGCACGGACGAATCACTTTGAACGCCGCTTGCGGCTTCGCACCAATTCACCGCCACCGCAGCCCCCCCGACGACGCGAATCACCGCCCCACACTGCGCTCCGTCGGGCCCACTTCCCGATCGAAGCGAAGCGACGACTGCAGGGCCAGCACCGAGTAAGCCGTGACCAGATGCGGATTGCCCTCCAGCCAGCGGTCGGCAGTGTTTACCCAACTGCCGTCGGGAGCCTGCGTCTTCTGCAGTTGGGCCGCCAGGTCGGCTCGCCAATCATGGGCAGTGCCATCCGACGACACCACAAAGGGCTCACCCCAGGCCAACAGAGCTTTGCCAAACACGTTGTAGAAGTAGAAGAGTCCCTGCTTCGACTGGGCCCCCGGCATGTTCGGGTTGCTCTCCAAGGTATAGTTGCTGCGAATCCAGCCCCAGGCCGCCTGCACCCGCGGGTCGTTACGGTCCACGTTGGCATACAGCATGCTCTTGAAACCCGCGTAGGTCATCGAGCCATACGACCGCAGTTGATGTCCGCCGGCCCCCTGCTTGCCCGCCATGCTCACCCCGCCCTCGGCATCCGTATAGACGAAGCCGCCATTGCTGGCCCCTTTGGCAAAAGGCTGATCGTTCGTAGTGCCCAACATCTGACAGCGAGAGACAAACTTCAACGCCCGCTGATATGCCGGATCCGTCGTCGGCAGACCGCTCTCATGCAGAGCCTCCAGCATCATCCCAGTGTTGGACAAATCAGGCCGCTTGTGATCCCCGTAACCCGCCCCGCCGTACCACGGATGCGCCGGAGTGATTGGCCGCCCCTCGTTGTCGCACTTGGGCGGAACCCACTGGTTGTCCTTGAGACATTTCTGGGCCGCTTCAACCTTGGCCTGCAATGCCGGCGACTTGCTGGCCGCCATGGCCATCAACGCCACGCTGGTCGAGTAATTCAGGTACGGCATCTTGGGGTCATAGATGCCGCCGTCGGGCTGCTGAAACTTCAGCATGAAGTCGAAGGCTTTCTGCACGATGGGATGGTCCGGCCCATATGCGGGGTCCTGAATGAACGTCTGCGCCACCATCGCGGTGACCGCCGGATCGGACTTGTCCGCCTGAAAACCCGGCCATCCGCCGTCGGGCCGTTGCCCTGCCTCCTGGAACTTCAGAGCCTTGGCAATCATCGGTGCGACTTGCCGTTTGAGCTCGTCGCGCGATATGGCCCCCCGACCAGCCTCCGCCGGACCAGTCGCGGACGGATCCTCGGCGGCAAGTGCCAGCGACGGAACAACCAGAATAATGCTTGTGAATCTGCAGATCAGGCGAGCGCGCATGACAATCCTCCTGTTTGGACAAGAGGATCGTAGATACTGCAGCCGTCAGATTGTACCCGACCAGAGCAAAACCGAGGCCTGAAACTCTGGAACTCTGGAACTCTGGAACCTCTTCATTTCCGGTCGAAGCGAAGCGCCGACTGCAGCGCCAGCACCGAGTAAGCGGTGACCAGATGTGGATTGCCCTCCAGCCAGCGATCGGCCGAGTTCACCCAGGCGCCGTCGGGACGCTGCGTCTTGCTCAATTGAGCGGCCAGATCCGCTCGCCAGTCATGCGCGGTGCCATCCGGTGACACCACCAAGGGCTCGCCCCAGGCCAGCAGAGCCTTGCCAAACACGTTGTAAAAGTAAAACAGCCCCTCCTTGCTCTGCAGCCAAGGCATATTCGGATTGCTCTCCAGCGTGTAATTGCCGCGGATCCAGTCCCAGGCAGCCTTCACTCGCGGGTCGTTACGATCGACGTTGGCGTAGAGCATGCTCTTGAAGCCGGAATAGGTCATGGAACCGTACGACCGCAAACGCGGCGTGCCGAAAAGGTTACCGCCGGCCTGACACTGGCCGCCGCTGGCCGGCGTGTAGACGAAGCCGCCGTCAGTAGCCCCGCTGGCAAACGACTGATCGTTGGTCATGGCCAGGTTCTGGCAGCGCGTCACAAACTTCAACGCCCGCTGGTAGGCAGGATCGCCGGCGGGCAGACCGCTTTCGTGAAGCGCCTCCAGCATCATCTGCGTGTTCGACAGGTCCGGCCGTTTGCCGTTGCCGTAGCCCGCACCGCCGTACCACGGATGCGAGGGCGTGATCGGATTGCCGTGATTGTCACACTTCGGCGCAACCCACTGATTGTCCTTGAGGCACTGTTGAGCCGCCTTGATCTTGGCCTCCAGGGCCGGCGAGTGGCTGGCCGCTAACGACATTAATGCGACACTGGTATAGTAGTTGAGGTACGGCAGATTGGGATCGTAAATGCCGCCGTCGGGCTGCTGAAACTTCAGCATGAAGTCGAAAGCCTTCTTGACGATCGGATGCTCCGGACCGTAAGCCGGGTCCTGAATGAACGTCTGAGCCACCATCGCAGTGATGGCCGGATCGGACTTGTCGGCATGGAAGCCCGGCCAGCCGCCGTCCGGACGCTGCCCCAACTCCTGGAACTTCAGAGCCCTGGCGATCAGCGGCGCCACCCGCTGCTTGAGCGCATCGCGCGAGATAGCCTGCCGGCCTGCCGCAGCCGGTGCAGCAGTGGACGATCCCTCGGCAGCCAGTGCCGATCCTGCATGAATGTGAACCACAGAGGCACAGAGACACAGAGAAAGCAAGAAGCTGAGGTTGGAAAAGCGGCGAGCTGTCATAATGGTCCTCCACAGAGCATTCGAGCATCTATCGCAGGCGGCATTGTATGTCAGATACCGGAAAAAGAGGAATAGCAGGAGGGCGACTATTTGGCGGGGAACCGCCCGAAGAGATCGTGCAGCTTATCCAGAATCTCGGAAGCTTCCTTTATCTCACACAACGGCTCAAGCTCGACAAGCACCTGCTGACGATCCAAGGCTCCGGCTTGCCGTCTGATCACCATCTCAACATCGGCCCAGTCTTGAGCACGATCGGCGAAGGCCTTGAGAACGACAAGATCCTCGGCCGAGCAGGTTCGTAAGACGACTCCGTTGCCAAAGTCGTAGCAGCTGGCTCGTTCCACTATGCGCTCTTCAAGAGGGAACCCACCCAGAGCAATATCAAAAGCGACACCATCTGCCGTCTCGAGCAGGAGCACGCGGTTAGCCAATGCGAATTCGTGAGCATCGGGTCTGCGAGGTTTGTATTTCTGAAGCAAAGGAGTGATGAACTGGTCTTCACTGCCGAAGCCCGTCAAGAGTGTGAGATCTGCATCAATCGTTACGCGCGGCCTCCCCCACCTCTGGTAACACACGCCGCCAATGAAGCAGAAACGCCAGCCCTGAGCTAACATGAAGCTCTGCAGTTCAGCCGCAGCTGCCAGAAGCCTCTCCATGCGTGAGTCCTCTTCTGAAGTGCTTCTGCTGTTCTACCAGGCCTGAATCGGTACGCCTTGGCGAAACACGCAAGGCGTGTTCGTAGGCATCGCTCAGGATCTGCATAGAGCGGGACACATCCACCCTCTTCAGTTCTTCGGTCAGAACCGCATCCAGGGCGAAGCCTGTCTTCTTCCACTGGCAAACAAAACCCGCGTCCGATTTATCCATATCCTGGCCTCGCCGTTATTATACCGTACAGATCGGGGAGTGACTATCAACGTCAAAGCTCGACTCTCGCCTCCGCAAAAAAGAACGGCGAGGCACAAAGCCTCGCCGTTCCTGGAACTGTCGCGGCCCTTTCAACGGCCCGCGTGTCTTGTTCTGGCTAATAGCTAACAGCTAATAGCTCATAGCTCTCTTAAGCCCGCGGATGGGCCGCGTCATAGGCCTGCTTCATGCGGGCGGCGGTTACGTGCGTGTAAATCTGCGTCGTGCTCAGCGACTGGTGGCCCAGCAACTCCTGCACCGCTCGCAGGTCGGCCCCGCGGTTGAGCATGTGCGTGGCAAAGCTGTGTCGCAGCGTGTGCGGACTGATCGCCGGGTCCAGGCCGCAGATGGCCAGGTACTTGTCCAGCTTGCGGCGAACGCTACGCGTGCTGAGCCGCTGGCCGTGCTTGGTGACGAAGACGGCTTCCTGATTGAAGGTCGCTGCACGCGGATCGGCCCGCCGCAGCTCCATATATCGCTTGATCCACGCCAAGCCCGTCGGCGAAATCGGCGTGATGCGCTCTTTCTTGCCCTTGCCGCGAATGTGCAAGGCCTCGCCCATGAAGTCGACGTCCGCCAGGTTCAGATCGACCAGCTCGCTCACACGCACACCCGTGCTGTACATGGTCTCGAGCATGGCCCGATCACGGCAGCCAAGCGTTTGCGCGACATCAGGCGTCTCCAGCAGCCGGCGAACCTCGTGCTCCTCGAGGTACTTGGGCAGACGTTTGTCCTGCTTGGGCGTGCGGATGGTCGAGAGCGGATTGCTCTTCACATGCCCGCGCTTCAGGCAGAACTTGTA
>JBJKSL010000366.1:0-5413 GCA_046704145.1 Phycisphaerae bacterium | reverse complement strand
ACGCACGATCGAACTGCCCATGCGTTGCGGATACTGAAACATGCAATCGAGCAGTTGCCCCCGCTTGCCCAGGGCGAAGTTTATATCGTGTATAGCGGCATTGAAGGTCGGCAACAGAGGCGCGGGTGCCGGGGCCTCGACGGGATGACTGTATCCAAAGCAGGTGGCGGACAAGCGATCGTCGGATCGGCGGCTGGGGACGAAGTGCGAAAAATCGATCTGCCTGGCTGCATCCAATGCGTCTTGCCAGCGGCGGTGCCGCACGTGGTAGTCAATCGCCAGCACCGTGGATCGCTGGGCGTCGTACGACAGCCAAGCCGTCGAGGCAGTCACGAGTACGAGAAGGCAAGTGCGTACACACCAGGCCAACCGGCTTTCCACGCCAGGGACGCTCTCTTTGGCGGCCCGCTTGGCAGATGCTCGACGCGGACGCGAGGTCCGTGATTTGAGAAGCCGCGGAATCGCAGCCAAGGCGAGAATCAGCGGCACGTAAACATAGAGGGCGATGGAGACCACAGGTGGCGAGAAGTCAAATTCGACCGCGGTCAGCCTTAGGAACGATTTGCCGGCAGGAAGCTGATACGCGTAAACGCCCAGGCCATAAGGTACGGCGGCAGCAGTCAGCAGCAGTATTATGCCCGCGAGAATGGATTTCCGGGAGAATAGTTCGATCGCTGCGCAAGTGACCGCGAACAGTATGCTCACCGCACCTGCGATAGCGTAGAGGGTTACAGACAGCGTCAGGCAGATGACAGCCCGGACCAGGCCGCTTTGCACGTGCAGGCCTGCGTACACTTCGACAAGCAGCAGTCCCAGGATCAACGAGTGAACCGATCCGAGCGACAGAGTGTAGCGGTTCAACAGGATCAGCAGAGGAACCACGGAAAGAAACGATGCAAGACGCAGCGATGGATTGCTGGAAACGGCCTTCAGCAACCGATCCACAAGCATCCAGACCAGCCCGATGCCGGCCGTCAGGATGAGAGCGCCCAGCCACCGCGAGGCAAGCATCTGCGTCAAACCTGCCGCCAGGTATTCGAGTGCGCCGCCCGGCCACAATCGCAGAGCGTGACTGAAGTCAGACCAATGCAGGAAGAACGCCGGTGATTGACAGTGTGATACGAGACGAGTGTCGAAGAAGCCAAGCAGGTAGATGTAGAGTGACACCAGCACAACCGCATAACGAGCGGGCCGCTGCCATGGGATCATCCGGTTTGTTTTCCTGGCGATCATGGCTTCTTTCGCATAGCCTAACGGACAAGCAGCTCTCGTCAAACTCCCATTCGTCCAGTGCAATTGGTTTTTCATTGCCAGTACTGTAGGAACTGGATATGCATGGTCCTCACGCGTTTAACTCGCGCAAATTGTACAAGAATTCTCTTGACATCACGAAGCGTCGGTAGTAATCAAGAAGACGCAGCATCTCTTGACTTGGCAACTCGAATTGTTGGCGCGTTCGAATAGAGCAGTTCCAGCGCGTAGCGGACGGAACGGCTCAAAAGTGCGAGACCAAAGGCGATCTACCGCTACCACAAAAGGGCAAATGCTCTGGTCATGGCTGAAGGAAGGGCGAGAACTTCCCCCCTCGAAGCACTCGATCGATTGAGTTCCCGAGACCTCCGGCCGATTCCACTGATTCCCGAAGGTTTGCTGCTGCCAACAGCAAGCCTTCGGTCACGTTTGATGGCACGTTAGTGTCTGTGTGACATCTTCTCTTCTTGCTTGAAAGGTCCGTGCACAGGGCACGGCAGATATTTCTGTGCGCAGTTTGCGCGTTGAGAGCCGGGCCATATCAGCAGAGCGCTGGCACGACGAACTCTGCAGGCTCGGCTGAAGTCTATCGCATTTGTAACAGGAGGTTGGCATGCGAAAGAGTCTTTGGATCCTCAGTCTCATTACCTTGTTCTCGCTTTGGAGCTGCCTCGGCTGTGGCGGTCCCGGGGCGGCGTTGCTCGGCACGAGCAGCGATGAAGCGCCCGCAGTCGATGATCCGGGCTCGAGCCCTGTGCCTCCAGATCTCAACAAAGGCGTCGCAGAAGCCCAGGACGTGAGCACGTGGCAAGAGCCTCTGACGCCTGTCTTCCGTCGGGCAGCTGCTGAGTACGACCTGCCCATGGACCTGCTGCTTACCCTGGCCAAGGTGGGCAGCGGATTCGAAAACCGTGGCGACGCTGCCACCATCGAAGGCGGTTATGGCCTGATGGCACTCCGCAAGAACGACTTGGGCGGAGATTCATTGGCACTGGCTGCCGAACTTACCAACCAGACCACTGATGAACTGATCATCGACCCGGCTGCGAGCATCTACGGAGCCGCTGCCGTGCTGGATGCCTACGCCCAGGACGCGGAAGTCGATCGGGAAGCGGGCATCGAAGCCTGGCTGCCCGCCGTGGTCAAGTACGCCGGCCTGGACAAAGAGGACAGCAAATTCTTCGCCCGCGGCGTCTACGAGGCCATCGAACAGGGCTTTGCGGTCACCAACAGTCACCAAGAGACCTTCAGCGTTGTGCCCCAGCCGATGCAGACCATCGATCTGGAAAGCCTGGTTCCGCCGGGCATGAAGCGCATTTCGCTCGACGACCTGGAGGCGGGCATCGATCCGGACGACATCGGGGCTCCCAGCAAGGCCGACGTCCTGGCGTTGGACTACTCGGGTGCGACCTGGGATCCGGCAGCCAGCTGCAACTACACCGCGACGGTCACTACGAAGGACACGATCATCATCCACATAACGGAGGGCAGTGCCGCGGGTACGCGGTCATGGTTCAAGAATTGCGCCTCGCAGGTTTCGGCTCACTACGTGGTGAGTGAGGCCGGCGATGTCTGGCAGATGGTGGATGAACGATATAAGGCTTGGCACGTAGGCTGCTTGAACTCGCGGTCGATCGGGATCGAGAACGAGGGCTATACGGCTTCTTCGAGTCATCCGGCTGCGCTATACAACGCTGCCGGCCTGCTGTGCCGCAACATCTGCGACCGCCGCGGCATCGCCAAGGCCCACCACACCTGCCCGCCGGGCATCCTGGGCCACCTGGACGCCAACAACTGCGTGTGCGGCGGGTCTCACACCGATCCGGGCAGCGGCTGGGACTGGACCTACTTCATCAACCAGGTCAACGGCACGAACTACACCAATCCGCCTTATCTGTTCAACAGCAACGCGCAGGGCTGGACCGTCGGGCATAGCACGCCGACCATGATGTGGACGGGCTCTACGACTTGGCGCGGAGCTATGTACTTCGACCAGACCGGCGACGACTGCTATGTCTATAGTCCGACCACGAGCTTTACCGGCTCGAGTGTTCCCCAGACCATTAATGTGGATTTCTATCCGCAGAGCGGTACCACCAACCAGCACGATATGCAGTTCTTCTGGAGGACCGATGCCGAAAACAGCTTCACGGCGTCGAAGTCTACCCCCATGGTCTATTACACCGCTCAAAATGAGTGGGCGACCGTGAACCTGTATATCAATAACTCGGCCTGGGCGGGCGACCATCTCAACAAGCTGAGGCTCGACTTCGATCAGTCCAACTCTGGAACCCGCTACATCGTCAACCACGTGGTCCTGCAGAACGCGGCCCAGTGGAAGTTCGACACCTCCGGCAGCGTTGAAGGATGGACGGCCGGTCACTCGGTCACCGATCCGTGGCAGACTTCCTGCTGCGGCTGGCCCGGCATCCTGGTGACCGACCAGAGCGCAAACGACGGCTTCATCTACAGCCCGGCGATCACCGGCAGCGGGTATCCCTACAACTATCTTGGTGGTCGCAACGACTGGCTCCACGTTCGCGTGTATCCGCAAAGCGGCGACTCGGCCATCCACGATATGGCCGTCTACTGGATCCAAAGTAATGACTCCACCTGGAACGAGGCCAAGTCGACGCACGTCACTTACGCCGGGCAGGATCAGTGGGTGGACGTCAACCTGCCGGTCGGTCAGAATCCAAACTGGCCCGCGGCACACGTCACCCAGCTCCGGTTGGACTTCGACCAGAGCAATCACAACACGCGGTGGCTCGTCGATTACATCGCCATGCGATACGACGGTGCTGACAACTCCGCACCGAGCACGCCTTCAGGCCTGACCGCGACCGCGGACTCGCAGACGGTCGTAAGCCTGAGTTGGACAGCCTCGTCCGACAACATGGGCGTGAATGGCTACAACGTCTATCGCGACGGCACGCTTATCGGCACCAGCATCGGCACTTCCTACGTGGACAGCGCCTGCTCGCCGAATACGAGCTACAGCTACCAAGTCTCGGCCTATGATGCCACGGGCAATGTGTCGAGCAACAGCAGTGCAGCCGGCGTGACGACTCCGGACGGCGACGTAGAGCCCCCCAGTGTACCCGCAGGCCTGACGGCAACGGCCGTGTCCGGCACCGAGATCGACTTGAGCTGGAACGCCTCAACCGACAACACCGCCGTCACCGGCTACAACGTCTATCGCGGCGGCCAGTTTATTGGCACGAGCACCACCACCTCGTACGCAGACACGGGCCGCACCCCGGCGACGACCTATTCCTACACGGTCAGTGCCTATGATGCGGCCGGCAACGAATCGGCCCAGAGTTCATCTGCCAGTGCGACCACGCCGGATACCATTGCGCCGAGCGCACCGGGCAGTCTTTCGGCTACCACCGTCTCCACCAGTCAAATTAACCTGAGCTGGTCGGCGGCTTCGGACAATGTCGGCGTCTCCGGCTACAACATCTATCGGAACGGTTCGTTCCTCACCTCGGTGGGGGGCACCAGCTATTCCAACACCGGGCTGGCCATGGGAACTACCTACTCCTATGTCATCACGGCCTACGATGCAGCCGGTAACGAGTCGGGCCAGAGCAATACCGCTGACAACACCACGGAGATCATCGTGGATAACTCCAACGGCGGATTCAGCGCATCGGCCAACTGGACGACGAGTTCGTACGCTTCCGACAGGTACGGGGCTGATTATCGGTTCAGAAGCACCGAGGCAGTGAGCGACCAGGCGACCTGGACTTTCAACATTCCGACGGCAGACAACTATCAGGTCTACGTCTGGTGGAGCCAGGGCACGAATCGCTCGGCAGCTGCCCCGTATTCGGTCAACGGCGGCGGCTCGATCATGATGAACCAACAGGCCAACGGCGGCATGTGGAACAGCCTCGGCACGTTCAGCATGGCTGCGGGGAGCAACAACGTGAGACTCTCCTGCTGGGCCGCTTCGGGATACGTGGTCATTGGCGATGCAGTGCGTATCGTGCGCCGTTAAGCGTCGATAGATCGAATCGACCTGTGACTCCCATGCTGGCGCCAGGGACAAGCGACAGGCTTGTTCCTGGCGTCATCTATACGTGCATCGGGCAACGTAACCCGAGTATTTCACCACAGAGACACAGAGGCACAGAGAAGGCCTTGAGAATGAATG
>JBJKSL010000365.1:0-9157 GCA_046704145.1 Phycisphaerae bacterium | reverse complement strand
GACTAGCTTCCGTGCCGAACCTCTCCGCGGCGGACGAGGCGAAAGCCTTGTGCGGCTGCAGGACGTAGCGGAAGGTCGTCGGCCCATCCTGGTAGGCGCGGTAGTTCGTATGCCAGTGGTTATTCATGGCCCAGGAGTACAACGTCTGCGTCGGCTCGAGCTTGTTGATCCACGCGCTGGGTTCGCGTTGCGAGCCGAGCAGTATAGCGGTGATGTTGCCGACCTCTACCAGCGGAGCGTCGAGCGTCGCCCAGGTCACGCCGCGATCGTCGTTGGACACGTCCACCCAGCGCTGCACGGTAAACCAGTTCTTGCACGCACCGGGAATCTGATCGAGTTCGGGTCGCATGATCGCGAAGGGGATATCCATCCGCATGACGCCGTCGGGCACGTTGAACGCGAAGCCGAAGTGCACGCCCTCCTTGGATTCGCGGCCCGCGCGTGCCCAGTCGCCCGGCTTGCCGCCGTGGACCTCGGCCCTCTTCTTGTCCACCACGTTGATGATCTCCACGCGATCCAAACCGGCAACGAGGCGAATCTCGCGAGTCAGCTTGTTGCAGCCGGGAGCATCAGACTCGATCAGTAAGGAGGCGACCAGCGGGCCCTTCTCCTTGACGGACACCTTCACGTTGCTGGCTCGGCCAGGGTGGGCGACGTCGTCGGCAACGATATAGAAGTAGTCGTTCAACGGCACTTTGTCGGCGTCGACCAGATTGCCTTCGATGCCTTCGGCCCGCAGATCGACGGTCGCGCCGGTCTTCTCATCCACACGCAAGTTGATGCGACCATTACTCAGCGTGTTGCCAGATGCGCGGGCGGCGTTGCTCTCGCCACCCGGCGATTCGGACGCGCGCGCGGCATCCGGCTGCAGCGCATAGCGTTTGGCGGCCAACGGGGGCACATCCTTGGCCAGGACGGCCAGTTCGCCACTGGAAAGCCGTTGCGTCTGAACATCGCCCGCGAGCTTCATGTTCTTGCTCAGCTCGGCGGATACCGTAACCAGGTCGGTGCGAGTCCAGCTCGACGGGTTGTACACATCGATCGCACGCGGTTCGTCTTTCGAGTCGGCTTTTCGCGCTGCCGGGAGGGCCATCTCCAGCAACTGCTGCGATTGCTTCTCGCCATCGAGGGCAAAGGCCTGCTTGATCTTCCACTGATCCTTGACGAACTTCTCTTCCGGCTGAGTGATGCTGTTGTGTGCTCCCCAGGTGTGCTCGTCGTAGAGCAGCACGTTTCGCCACGCCTGCTGGAAGCGCTCGGCGGGGAAGCCCGCGGGGTTCAGCATGGCCCAGAGCGTTTCCGCCTGTACCAGCCGCTCGGCCGAAGCACGGTTGATGGCTGTCTCGCGTGCGGAGGAGCCGGCGCCGTCTTCCCAGTATGGCGTGAAGTCGCCGCTGTACTTGGGCAGTTTGTCGCCGTAGCGTTGCTCGAAACCGCGGAAGGCCTCCGCAGTGGTGGCGATGGCCAAGTGCGGCGAGGTGTGCCGCTCGTTCCAGCTCTTGACGAAGCCGGGCAGCGTCTCGTCGGGCACGGCGTTGTCGCCGAAGCCGCTCCAGCGTACGTAGGAGATGTCGTAGGGATAGCCGCTGTCGGCCAGCCGCTTCATGTGGTCGAGGATGAACTGGTCGTCCATGGGCGTGCGGTGCAGGTGCGAGATTGCGTACCCATTATATGGCACCCAGCACAGGACCTTGTCGCGGCCGTTCGGCCCCACCCAGTAGAAGGGCTTGTCCGCCCAGGTCACCATGGTGTAGCCGACGCGGTCGCAGTAGTTCGGACCGATGGACCAGTACTTGATGCCCGCCTGAGCCATGGCGGTGACGATGCCCCAGGTGTAGCCGGGCACGTCGCTGATCATGGCCGATTCGATGGGCAGGCCGCAGCGCTGCTCCAGCCTCGTCGCGTAGCTGAACAGGCGGATCAACTCCTCCGGCCGGCATAGCCCGGTGAGCTCGTTGCCGTACATGCCGTCGAGCCCGATCTGCCCGGCGCGGACGGCGTCGATGAACTCCTGCTGCTTTTCGGGCGGACTCTTGCGAAGGTAGCTGTCGACGGCCCAGAGCACCTCAACGTTCCACTTGTAGCGTGCCCCTTCGGGATAGCCGGCGGTAGCCTTGGCCAGTGCGATGCCCTTGGCGATATTGGCCATCTGCTTGCGCTCGACGTCCGGCTGTAACTGCGTGTAGCCGATGTCCACATGCGAATGAGGCAGAATGTAAACCACCGAGTGTGATGCAGACTGCAAGGTTGCCTCCTGCTCTGCCTGAGCCGCCTGCGATCCCAGAACGCATGTCAGCATCAGGACCAATGACGATACCAGGCGTTGTGCATTATTCTTCATGGTGTCCTCGACAGGTTAAGCGGAACGGTTTCCCTACGTCACAGGAGCGCTAGCCATCAGTCCTCGTTCTTCTGCTCGAACTGCAGAGGTCGGCCGTTGGGCTGCGTGACACGCATGCAGAATTCCCAACCCGCGTTCTTCTGCCAGACCTTCAGCAGGATCTTGTTCACGCCGGCCTTGAGCTCGACCGGCACCTTGTCCTGATCGGGCTTCATGCCCCGAGCCACGAACTTGTCGAAGACCTTCTCGCCGTTGACCCAGACCTTCTCGCTGTCATCCGCTCCCAATCGCAGCACGGCCTTTGTGGCCTTGGGCACGGTGATCTCGGTGTAGGCGTAGCCGATGGCGTTATCCGTATCGGCCACGGTCTTGCGAAGGTCGATTGCGCCGTCGGCCTTCTTGGAAACCACGTGCCTCCAGTCAACACGTCGCTTGCCGGTCATGTAGCGCCCGACAAGGTTGACATCCGCTTCGTTGATGTAATCCACGTTCCAACCGGCGTTTTTCTCGCCCAGTTCGAACGGCCCGACCACCCACCAACTGTTCACCACTCCCATGAGGCCTTGAACGTCGACCTTCGCACCTGCGGCGTGCATACCCTTGGCGATGACCTGCGCAGTCTCGGCGTTAGGGCGCAGCTTGGTCGCCGCTTTATAGAGCTCGATGGCCTTGTCGTTCTGCTTGGCCTTCAACAGGGCACCGGCCACGCCGACCAGCATGTTCACGCGAAGGTCGCCGGCGTCCTCGTCCGCACTCACGGCCTTGGCCGCCTCGTACGCTTCCGCCACCGGGCAGGCGCCAAGGCCCTGTGCCGCACGTGTCTTGACGTCCTTTTCCGCATCGCCGGCCAGCTTGTATACGAGCAGATATGTCTTTCCCGCCTCGTTGGCCTGCTTGCTCGCCCGAAGACCGTCCGCCACTTTCAACAAACCCGCACGCGCGACGACCTGCTCTTCGGCAGTACCGTTGCTCGCAAACTTCTCGAGAATAGCGGGGCTTTCCGTCAACTGGGCGTCGGCCAGCGCGGACAAGGCCGCCAGCCTCATGGCGGCATCGCTCGATTTGACCGCCTCGGCCAGCACCGGCCCGGCGAGTTGATTCTTCTTGGCCCCCAGCACCGGCAGCAGCGCCAGTTGCAGCTTGGCATCGAGCTTGGGATACGCAGCGACCAGTTCACGGACCACGTCCACGCCCTGCATCTTTCGCAGCGCGTCGATGCCCATCAGCCAGGTGCGGTCCTTGGCGTTCTTGGTGACTTCAATCACCGCTGCGACGCAGGAACCGTCGCCAGTCCGCCCCAGGCCGGCCGAGCCCGATTCGACCGACAGATTGTTGTCACTCTTGAGCATCTGGAGATACTCGGCAACGACGGCATCCCGGTTGCCGCCTTTGTCCTCGACACTCTTAACCACTCGCAGGTAGCCGTCGAACGCATCGGCCCGCGTGGCATCGTCCGCGGCAGCCAGCACGCGCTTGGCGACGGCGATATCCGCCGGATCGCCCTTGTAGCTGACGGCATAGACGGCCGCGGCCCGCACTTCCGCGGTGTCGCTACCGGCGAGCTTACGCATCTGATCCAGGCTGGCGTCGTCCTTCAGCGTGCCGAGAGCATTAAGTATCGCACACTGAAAATCCGGGGCGGCTTTGGGCAGAGCCTCGCGCAGAGCGGTCCGGGCCTCGGTGGTGCCCATTTCCTGCAGGGCTTCACGAGCCTTCTCGCGCATGTCGGCATCATCGAGCAACGCAGCAATGGGGCTCACATCGAATCCCGCGGGCACCGCCACGGCCAGCAGCCGCAGTCCGCGATCCTTCATCTCTTTGGACTGCTGGGGGGCAATCAGGGCCAGCAGTTCGGTGGCCACGCCGGTTCGCTCGGCTTCGCGTCCACACACGGCCGTTGCATTCGCAATGTCCATGATGGTGTTGTACGCTGCCCGCCAGGTCGCGAAATCGCTCTTGGACAACACCGGCAGCAGCTTGTGCACCGCCTCGACGGGATTCTCGCGAACCAACTCCCGCCGGGCATCCGACTGTGCGGGCCCGTTGCCGGCCGCGATCTTGGCGACCAGTTCGTCGACTGACGCCGTCGCAAAACTCGGAGCCACCATCAGCCCCGCTATCACCACACAAAGCCATTTGCTTTTGCTCATGATATTTGCTCCACATTAGTGGTTTGTTTATTCATTCTGCATTCTTCATTCAGCATTCTGCATTTTACATGTGCCAAGGGTAGCGATACGCCCTGGTCAGATACCGGTTGGCCTGCTCATCGTTGATGCACTGCTCCTTGTCGGCGTCCCAGTTGAGCTTTCGTCCCACCTTCAGCGCGATGCCGGCCAGCAGCACCGGCGTGGTCGAGCGATGTCCCTGCTCGATGTCCGCCGCTGGACGGCCGCGGGTCTTCATACACTCAAAGAAGTTGTTGTGATGCGGGGGATGGGCCCAGCTTCGCTCCGGCTCGCCCACGTATTGTGGTATGCCCAGGCTGGCGGGCGTGACCTCGAAGGTGTTGCGATCGATGGTCAGTTCCCCTTTGGTGCCCTGGAATTTGATGCCGTAAGTGTGACCGTTGTACTGGTTGTTGTGCCGCTGTTCCCAGGTCACATTGCAGTGCTTGTATTGGAAGATGGCCTCGATGTTCTCGTAGTTGTCGGCGCCGGCCCCCCCGCGGAAATTTCCGCCGACCGCCTGCACGCTCAGCGGCCGATCCTCCTGGATGCCCCAGTGCACGATATCCATGAGGTGCACGCCCCAGTTGGTCAGCTGGCCGCCGCGGGCGTAGTCGTGCCAACCCATGAAGCCATACTGCCGTTCGGGCGAGTAGGGCTCATACGGTGACGGTCCGAGCCACATGTTCCAGTCGAGACCGGGAGGCGGATCCTGTGGCGTCTCCTTGGGGTGCCATCCATTCGTGCCCACCCAGCAGGTCGCAGAGGTGATCTGCCCGAGTGCGCCGGAGTGAATCAGGGCGATGGCGTCCTGAAAAATGGTCATGGAGCGCTGCTGGGTGCCCAACTGCACCACGCGGCCGTAGCGGCGGGCAGCATTGACCATGGCGCGGCCTTCCGCCACCGTGGGCGAGCAGGGCTTTTCCACATACACGTCCTTGCCCGCCTGGCAGGCAAGAATGGTCATGAGCGGGTGCCAATGATCGGGCAAGGGGGCGAAAATGCCATCGATGTCTTTGCGGTCCAGGGCCTGGCGGAAATCCTGATAGCCGTCAGGTCGTGGGCCATGGCTCAGCCGCTCGACGACGTTCATGGCGTTTTCGTAGCGTGGCTTGAAGCAGTCGCACACGACGGCCACCGTGCAGTTGGGGTTCACGGCCAGCGCCTCGAGATGCCGCGTACCCATGCCGCCGTTGCCGATGGCCGCGATGCGTACTCTTTCGTTGGCTCCGAGTGCGGCCCGCGCGATGCGAGGGCTCATGATCTTGAGCCCGGCCGCAGCCGCTGCTCCCTGGCCGAACATTCGTAACACGTCGCGACGTTTCATATTTGCTGGCATTGGCTTGCCTCCTTCGTGGTAATGAACCGTGAGTGCAGTGAGGTTAATCGGTCCGCATTCGGCCTGCAACTCGGCAGCACAAGGGGTGGGCCTGCTGTAGATACCCGCCCTCGGGAAAAACTTGAAAGATGCAGGATTTGAATCAATAGGCGGGCCGCTACTTCATGGCTGGCATAGACTTTAATGCGGATTTCAATGAAGCCTCCGCAGGGACACTTCCAAGCATCTGCTCGACCGCACTCGAGCGAGTCCATGTCTACATTCATGAAAGGTTTGTAATGCCGGCGATTACGAGTCTGTTTCTCGATGTTGGAGGAGTGCTGCTGACCAACGGTTGGGACCGCCGTATGCGGCAACGGGCCGCCGAGGTCTTTCAGTTGGATTATGACGAGATGAACGAAAGGCACCACCTGACGTTCGACGCTTACGAGCAAGGCCGTCTTACCCTGCACGATTACCTGAACCGTGTGGTGTTCTACCAGACGCGTCCGTTCACCCGCGAGCAGTTCTGGCGGTTCATGATCGCCCAGTCGCAGCCCTACTCGGACATGATCGAGCTGATCCGCGGCCTAAGGCGTCAGTACAACCTCAGGACCGCTACGGTGAGTAACGAAGGCCGCGAACTGACCGTCTATCGTATGGAGCATTTCGGCCTGCGCGAGTTCATCGACGTGTTCGTAGCCTCCTGTTTTGTACACGCCCGCAAGCCTGAGCCGACCATCTATGAGATGGCCCTCGATATGACCTTCTCCAGGCCCGAGAACACCGTCTACATCGACGACCGTGCCATGTTCGTGGAGGTGGCCGACACCCTGGGTCTGCACGGCCTTCACCACACCGGCTACGAGTCGACGCGTGCCGCCTTGGCCAATATGGGCCTGACGCTGATCGAACCTGCCATCCGCGAACCGGTCGCCGCCGCCGCTGGTGCCGAATCGACGTAGCATCTGCCTAGCGACCTCTGGGGCCACGGTCACGGGGGTCAGATGCTGTTGGATCGGTTCGAACTAGCGTGATCGTGGCGGGTTGGGTCCGGCGAATGGTGACCGACCCGCGGGAGCAGCACGCCTGTGACCCGCGGGAACACAAAACTTTTGTGACGCTATGGATTTCAGCCCCATTCATGGGGCTTGCCCGCTGCCAAGCGGGCTACTAGGCCAGCCCTTCCAGGGCTGGTGAGCAACGACGACGCGAGAGTCCCTCAATCCCCTCCCCTCTCCCGGCTTTGCCGGGAGTGGGGAGGGGTTTGAGGTTACGGATCGCGACCATATTTCCGACCAGCCCTACAAGGGCTGGCCTAGCAGCCCGCCTGCGGCGGGAAACGCCGCTGAAGCGGCGTACGTGTCTGAACGCCAAACACGTACTTAGGGCTGGTTGTCCGGCGGGCGTGCCAATACACTACCACGGTTTGTTCATCCTCAGCCCGTTTCAACGGGCTTTTCAACAGCTGGAGGCTGCCCGCATGCCTCGCAACGTCTATTCTGAGATCAACCTCCACCTTACCTGGCACACAAAGAACAATGACCCGGTCCTGCTGGACGTTGTCGAGAACCGCACGCACCAGTTTCTGCGGCACCGCGCCATCACAACAGCGGGAGTCGTCGTCCACGCAATCGACGGCACGCCCGATCATGTCCACTTGGCCGTGACCATTCCGCCTACCATAAACATCAGCGACTGGCTCGGCCAACTCAAAGGGGCCAGCGCCCACCACATCAAGCACGAGGTGTGCAACCGCAAGGTTCTGGCCTGGCAGGACGGTTACGGCGTAGTTTCATTCGGGACCAAGGATTTGCCCTGGGTTGTCGAGTATGTCCGCAGCCAGAAGCAGCATCATGCCGGTGGCAAGACGTTCGACCGGCTGGAGCGCATCGAGCGGATCAGCACGCCACCTTCTCTGCCGAGCGACCAAGATTAAGCCCGTTGAAACGGGCTATCGCATCCACCATGTGAAGAAATGGCGGGTATCCGGCTCCGTTCACCAGCCGTAAACGGCTGGCCTAATAGCCCTGCGGGAAAGGCCGCTATAGCGGCCTGAATTGTCCGGTCGGTTGGGTTGCGCCCCTAGTGATCATCCCACCCAGAAGATGCAGCGAATCACCGCCTGCAGCGTAACGCTCAACGTTCACCTGCCCCCCATCGACTTGTGCGATCTCTTGCCTGGGCGCTTGTCATTGGTATAGAGTGCGTGCGCTACGTTTCCCTCGTAATCAGGAGAACGCCATGCTTCGCACTCTGTCCTTACGCATATTCCTTGTCGTCACGCTTGCCGCTTGCGGCTTCGCACGCGCGGAAAAGGCCTCCATCACCGACCTCGAGCAGCAGTTCCACAATCTGCCCGTGGAAGCTCGCCGACACATCGGCCCGCTCTTCTGGCTGCATGGCGAGGAGAGCCGCGAACGGCTGGAAAGCTACGTGGCCAAGGTCGCTGAGGGCGGCAACGGCTGCTTCACCACCGAGTCGCGACCGCACAAAGACTGGCTTGGCAAGGGCTGGTGGCGCGACCTGGGCATCTGTCTGCAAGCCGCCAAGCAGCACAACCTCAAGATGTGGATCTTCGACGAGAAGTGGTGGCCCAGCGGCGAGGTCGGTGGCAAGGTGCCCGCAGAGTATGGCGGCAAACGCCTCAACGTCGCCGTCCTGGACGTGGAAGGTGCCACGTCGGTCAACGAGCCGTGCCGTACCGGTCCAGGCTACATTGCCACCATCGCCGGCAAGATCACACCCGACGGCATCGACGGCAGCACGCTTATCGACCTGGCCGACTCCATCCACGACGGCAAGCTCATCTGGAGCGCGCCCGCCGGCGATTGGAGGGTCATGACCTTTACCTGGAAGGCTATGCCCGTCGGTCAGCGATACATCGTCGACGGTGCCAGCCCGAATTGCGTTGACTGGTACATCCGCACTGTGTTCCAGCCGCACTACGAGCACTTCAAGAAAGACTTCGGCAAGGACATCGCGGGCTTCTTCTACGATGAGCCGGAGACCCATGCCGATTGGGGCACCGAGGTCATCCCGCTGCTCAAAGAGCGCGGCGTGGACTGGAAGAAGGCCCTGGTCGCATTCAAGCTCAAGCTCGCGGGCGAGGAGCAGACGGCCGCACGCTATCAATACCTCAGTGCGTTCGCCGAGGCCTGGGGCCGCACGCTCTATGGCGGCATGGCCAACTGGTGCCGGGAGCGCGGCGTGACCTCGCTCGGCCATTGGCTCGAACACGGCAACCAATACATTAACCCCGAGCTGTGCGCGGGGGACATGTTCCAACTGCAAAAGTACAGTGACATGGGCGGCATCGACGCGGTCTTC
>JBJKSL010000364.1:0-2740 GCA_046704145.1 Phycisphaerae bacterium | reverse complement strand
GCTCCGGCCCGTACTCCACGATTACACGCCGATTTGCTTTGGTCATAGTTGCCGTCCTCGCTCAATCGTACCACTGCTTGTACGGATCGCCAAGGAGTTGCTGGGCCTGCGGCGGGCCGCAACTTCCTTGCGGATACTCGATGAGTTTTGGCATCCCGGTATTGATCCATGTGTCGCGGATAGCATCGACGAAACGCCAGGCCGCCTCCGCCTCGTCATCCCGGATGAAAAGCGTCTGGTCGCCCAGGATCGCATCCAGCAGCAGGTGCTCGTAAGCCTCGGGGCTTGCCGACTCAAAGCTGCTCTTGTAGGCAAAATTCATCTTCACCGGGCGAAGGATCATGTCCGGTCCCGGCACCTTCGCGTCTACGATCAGCGAGACGCCCTCGTTGGGCTGAATCCGAATGACCATCCGGTTGGGACCGCGAAGCTCGCACTCGCTTGGCGAAAACAGCACAACCGGCTCGCGTTTGAAAACTATCACGATCTGGCTGGTCCGCGCGGCCATGCGCTTGCCGGTCCTCAGGAAGAACGGCACGCCGCTCCACCGCCAATTGTCGATCATCAGCCGAAGCGCCACGAATGTCTCGGTCTGCGAGTCGGGCGCAACGCCCTGCTCTTGCCTGTACGACTGGTACTTCCCGACGCCGTACTGCCCACGCACTGTATACCTCGCCACATCTTCGGGCGTCATAATTCTCAGCGACCGCAGCACCTTGACCTTCTCGTTGCGGATATCTTCCGGCCGCAGACGCACCGGCACGTCCATCGCCGTCAGGGCCACAAGCTGCAGCAGGTGGTTCTGGATCATGTCCCGCATCGCCCCCGCCTGCTCGTAGTACGGCCCGCGGCGGGCCGCCATGCCCTCCGTCTCGGCGACGGTTATCTGCACCTGCTCCACATTGGCCGCCCGTATCATCGGCTCGAAAATCGCGTTGCCGAACCGCATCGCCAGGATGTTCAGCACCGTCTCTTTGCCGAGGTAGTGATCGATCCGATAGACCTGCGACTCGTCAAACTGCTGCAAGATCGCCTGGTTGAGGCTTCTGGCCGAGGGCAGGTCGCGGCCGAAGGGTTTTTCGATCACGACGCTCGAAGCGGCGCCCTTTGCATCGCTCAAGCCGGCGGCCCCGAGGTTGTCGACAATATGCTCGAACAGGTCGGGCGTGGTGGCCAGATAAAAGAGCATCTTGTTTGCAATACCCAAAGGCTCGCCGAGCTCTTTTATCCTCGCTGCCAGGCCCTTGTAGCCCTCGCGATCATCAAATTGCAGTTGGTGATAGTGCCAGTTGACGGCGAATCGCTGCCACACCAACGGATCGAGCGGCTGTCTGGAGAAACGGCTGATAGCCTGCTGCATGCTTTGGCGGAATTGGTCGTCGCTGCTGGGGCGGCGGGAGAGCCCCAGCACAACGAACTTGTCGCTGATCAGTCCGTCGTGCGCCAGGTTGTACAAGGCCGGGGCAATCTTCCGCGCAGAGAGGTCCCCAGTCGCGCCGAAGAGCACGAACATGCACGACGGCCTGAGCTGTCGCTTGCTTGCAGACTCGCTCAGCAGGTTGCTGTCGAAGCCGGACATAAGCTGACCCTGAAGATTCATCGGCAACGTCTTGCCTACAGCATAATATACATCACCACGCGCTGCCACGGAGTGAGGGGCATGCACGGCCGACTTTTCGCGATTCGGCGGCGGCGCCCCACCGCGTGCGTATGATCCCAAAGGCGACGAAATCTGGTATAACTTGTGTTACATGCAAGTCGGTGCGGCCGCAGAACCTGTGCAGGCAGCGGCCCTGACCGACGAAGCGTGACGGAGTAAGATTAAGAATGATAATTCGTTCGGCAACAGTCGCCGACGCCGCTTCCATCTGCCAACTGGTGAACTACTACGCCGAGCGCGGAAGGATGCTTCACCGCAGCATGGAGAGTGTCTATGCTTCGCTGCGTGAGTTCAAGGTGGCAAAGCACCGGCAGCACGTGATCGGCTGCGTGGCGGTCGAGATTTTCTGGGCGGACCTGGCTGAACTCAAATCGCTGGCGGTGACAAGGCAGCACCATGGCAAGGGGATCGGCGCTAAGCTTGTGCAGGCGGCTGTCGCGGATGCCCGCAGGCTCGGCGTCAAGAAACTCTTCGCGCTGACGTACGAAAAGGACTTCTTCGTCAAGCAGGGCTTCAAGGTCATCGACCGGCAGAGCCTGCCCGACAAGGTATGGCGCGAGTGCATTGCCTGTCCGAAGGCCGACGCCTGCGATGAAATCGCGGTCGTCAAGAAGTTTGCGGCAGGCCGCGCAGCAGGCGCCGGCAGCACGCGGCAGATGCCTCGCGGGCGAGGTGCGCCGCGCCAATAACAGAGACTACCTGTTCCGTATGGCTGACGAAAAACCCATCTTCCGACTTCAAGGCGTCTACAAGGCATTCAACGGCCAGCCGGTTCTCGACGGCGTGGACCTGTCGGTGACGCCGGGCAAGACGACAGTCGTCATCGGCCCCTCCGGCTGCGGCACGAGCGTGCTGCTCAAGCACATGATCGGGCTTCTGAAGCCCGACCGCGGCGCCGTGTATTTCGACGAGGAGCCCATCTCGGACATCCCGGAGCGGCGTCTGATGAAGGTTCGGCGCAGGATCGGCGTTCTGTTCCAGGGCGGGGCGCTGTTTGACTCCATGACTGTCGGCGGGAATGTCATGTTCCCGCTGGAGGAGCACGAGATCGGCACGCCACAAAGCCGCATGGAACGCTGC
>JBJKSL010000363.1:0-3176 GCA_046704145.1 Phycisphaerae bacterium | reverse complement strand
ATTGATGACCGAAACCTGCTGCAGACGTCCGAGGATGGCGGTCATGGCCGCCCCCAGCATCAGGATGTCGCCCGCATTCAGCCGCCCCTTGATAATGAGCACGCCGGCCGCAAAAAACAGCGTCAGATGCGAAACCGTCCCGATACTCCGCATCACCGGAGCAAAGTCGGCGAACATGCGGATGCGGCGGATAACACGCTTGAAGAACTCGTCGCAGTTGGACTGATACTTTGAGACCTCCAACTGCTCGGCGGCGAAGGCTTTGACCACGTGCACGCCGGCGATGTTCTCCGCGATGATGGAGACATCCTTATCACCGGTTTCCATAGCTGCCTTGAGTGCCGGCTGGGCCCGCTTGCTGAAACGCAGTATGTACCAGGTCCAGATCGGCAGCGGGGCCAGAGCCAGGCCGGCCACCCACGGCGAACGCAAAAACAGCAGCGTGATATAGCCGCCCACGATCAGGGTGATCTCCAACGTGATCAGCACCGACGAGTTGATGAACGCCCGCACGTTCTGCAGGTCGGTCAGCGCACGGTTGATCAACTCACCCGTCGAATTGCGGTCGTGAAAGCGAAAACCCGCGTGCTGCAGCTTGTCGTAAACCGCCTCGCGGATGTGGAAGACCATGTGCATGCTGAGCTTCGAATTAGTGACCTCGCGGAGATACGTCATCACTCCCATAAAGGCGGTCAGCCCAGCCAGCTTGAGGATGATCTCACGCAGCCTGACGGCGTCCGGCGTCTTGCCCGTGATCCACGCCAGCACGCCATCAACGACCTGCGTATGCGAAAGCCCGTGGACGTCCTTGATGCGGTTTACCGCCTCAGCGGTGAAGCGTACAGCCGTCACCTCCGCCGCCGTCCACAACATCAAGTAGATGCAGGCCAGAACGGCGATGAGCTTCACCGGCCGCAGGAACTGAAACATCCATCGCAGCAGGACAGAGTTCGAAAGTGAGGGGGGTTTATCGCACACGGGAGTAACTGGAGCTGATGTTATGCTCGGCAAGGTTTGCCAGCATTGCGGGCTCTGCTGGCTGATTCCCCAGTTCCCGCGGCCACGTAAAGACCACCCGCGGAAGCGAAAGACAATGGTACCGCCCCCCTGCCGGTTTTTCCACAGTTTTCAGGGGAATGGTTCCAGCCGCTTGCCGCAGCTCTCGACCTGTTCCACGACCGGCCATCTGCCGTCGCACTCTGGCACACTCTGGCAGGATGCCGCACAACAGTTCGCCTGCCGCCGAGCGGAAAAGAAGGCTATGCTTGGATGGGCAAGTCCGCCTTGCCCCCATTACGTATGGAAGCCGCCAGCGGAAGGCACCCGGGGGAAGGCCCCCGCCCAACTCCTGGCGGTAAACCTGGGATCGGGGAGAACTCACATGCAGAACACGCTGAGGCCCATCCGGTATCACCGCATCCACAAGCCGCGATCCATCAATGTCATAATCTGCGAGCCCGCACCTGGGGAATTCGTCTGGCTGAGTATGTGCCTGCGCCCCGATCTGCGAAACAGACGACTATGCAAAGAAATCGTCCGACACATCGTGCGTCAGCTTGGCGGACGCCATTACGTCCACTTCTTTCCCGAAATAACCACCTTACGGCAGTTGGCTCGCGAGGATGGCTGGCGCTACCAGGGCCGCTCTCGCTTCTTCCACCACTGCGTGGCCTACGAGGCCAAACCGCCCCCCGACGAGCCAGCCATCACTCCCCTGCTGCGCAGCATCCTGACGCACTGCACCACCAGCAGACGTCCACGCCTGCCAACCTTCCGAAACAGCAAGTCCGCCAGTCGGGCTCTGCGCAAGATCGGGCGTCAATTCGCCATTGATCACAGATTGTCGTGCAAGTAACCGTCGGCTTCGAACAGATCAGGATTCCGCCTGCAACTCAGGCGACAACTCTGGCGACATGGTCTCCAGCAGACCGCCCGCATAGGCTTCGAACGGATCCAGCGGAGGCAGGCGTTTGCCAAGCAATGAACGCAGGCGGCTACTGTCATAGGCCACGTTCATGTTGAGGAAGGGCAGATAGTGACGTAAAGATGACAGCACCTTGCGCTGATCCGGCGTACGCACGTAACGGCGGTGCAACTCTCGCGTCCACTCGTGGGGCGGAATGAGCTTCAACGGTTCGGCTCGCTGATACCACTCGTCGAGGAACCGGCCGGCCTGCCCCAACGATGTAGCATCGTCCGCGCCCGCCGAAATGTGGTAGCAGTCATACTCGCGGGCCGGAGCCTGCATCACGCGAAGAATCGCCTGTGCCACGTAAGACACCGTGACCAGATCCATCCTGGCCGACGGATCGATCGGCACCGCCTCCAGTTGATTCAGCAGCGGCAACCACCACATCATGGCACTGGCAAAGGCCTGATCGCGAAGCCCGGCACTGACTACGATGCTCGGCCGCAGGATCACATAATTGAGCCCGCTGGCTCGCAGCATGCACTCCGCCTGAGCCTTGGAACGCGTGTACTCGTTGTAATGCTCGCCCTCGGGATTGCACTCGGTGCCCTCGTCCACGCACATGTCGCGGACAGCTCCGCATACCGTAGCCGTGCTGATGTGCACGAACAGCGGATCGCGCCGGCAATCACGGGCAAATTCGATGAGGTGCTGCATGCCCCCGATGTTGATGCGCTGGCAGCTCTCTTCGCGAATGAAGCTCGTCTCGGCCGCACAGTGAATGATCGTTTCGATGCCGCCAGTCAGCTCGCGATGATCCTCCGAGGAGAGCCCCAAACCGTCCGCGGTGAGATCGCCATTGACCGCCAGGATGTCTCGTTCGTCGAACTCCGGCACGCTGACCGCACCGCGCTGCAGCCGATCGAGCACTCGTAGCCGCCCAGCCTCCTTGCTCCGAGCTCGCACCAGGGAACAAACACCCGCGGACGGAGTGCTCAACAGCAGTCGAAGCAACTCCCCACCAATCAGGCCGGTCGAGCCGGTTAAGAGAATGCTAGGCTTACACACCAGGAGATCACCCTCGCCGCCAACAATACAAAACACTGCCTCCGACGAGATACCCCACCGGACGCTTCCGAGTTGCCCAGCCGGGCAGTAAGAGAGCTCCGAGTAGCCTGAAAGCCCCCAGACTACCCCTCTCAAATACCGGCCGCTGCCACGAATCGGGCACAGCATCATAGGGTTTATGCCGTTTGGGGGCAAGCCT
>JBJKSL010000362.1:0-9106 GCA_046704145.1 Phycisphaerae bacterium | reverse complement strand
CGACGGACAGGCAGATGGTTCGGGCCTGCCGGACGTGATACCGGTGGCGCTGCGCGTTTGGGTCACCGACGCAGACGGCGTGTTCCAGCCGGCAGCCTGCGGCCTTATCAGCGTGCTGCCGTCGCAGGACAATCCTGGAGCGGGCGAGTTGTTCACCTTGAGCTACGCACGCAACGGCGATGGCGATATTGCGCGGATCCGCTGGAATCAGACCGATCCTGCGGACAAGACGCTCGAGACTTGGGATGAGCATCCGAACGGCGCCATAATGGACGGCGACAATCCGCCTCCGCCGCCCGACGGCGAGAACCCCCCGCCGCCGGAGCCCAAAGCAGAGGCTCAACCTTCCCAGTGGGGGCACTCCTCCTTCCTGGTCGAACACAGGCAGGTTGACGCTCTGCTCGAGAAGACCATCAAATCCAGCATTGACACGCAGTTCGTGGCCGGCCGATACCTGGAGTCTGCGACGGCCGGCGTGTTCCGCCGCTTCGACGGAGCTTACGAGGACCTGGGCGCCGTAATGCCTGATGTCCACTACTGGATGCTGCTCACGCAACAGCCGGCGACCGCTGAGGACGCGTTGAACGTAGACACACAGGACTTCGATCTGCTGCCCTTGCCGGATGCGGACTGGTTCGCCGCCTGGCCGGCGGATTTCCCGGCAGAGCCGACGTTCTAGCGATTTCGGCTACCGAAACTGAGAGGCGGGCTGCAAGTCCCCTGCTGGACCAAGTTGCAGGGAACTTGTAGCCCGCTCTGCATTTCTGAGCTGTTCACAGGTTTGCAGGTGGAAATCGCTGCATGACGCCTTTATAGCACTATGTTGGAAGGGTGAGGCGTCAGCACGGATTTCCGCCATGGTGTTGAGAGACTTTTGGGATCTGCTTAAGGGTGCGGCTCGCGAGTGGTGGAACGATAACACGTTCCGCATGGCGGCTGCGTTGGCGTTCTACACGGTTTTTTCGATCAGCCCCATCATTATCATCGCGATCGGCGTGGCTGGCGTGTTCTTCGGACGGGAGCAGGCCAGCGAGGCCGTGGTACGTCAGATTCAGTCACTGATCGGCTCACAAGGCGGCGAGGCCATCCGCCAGTTGGCCAAGTCGCTGCCCGGACACGGAAACAGCGTGCAAGCCATCCTTATTGGCGCGATCACGACCATAATCGGATCAACCGTCGTCTTTTCCGAACTGCAAGCCGACTTGAATCAGATCTGGGACGTGAAGGTCAAGGCAGGAACTGGCATCGTCCGCGACCTGATTCGCGTACGCGTGCAGTCTTTTGCGATCGCGCTGGCGGTTGGTTTTCTGCTACTGGTCTCCCTGGTCGTGAGTACGGCACTCTCCGGCCTGGCCAGCTATGTCGGACGCATTACGCCGGAGGTCCCCTGGGTCTGGCAGGCGGTGAACGTGGCGGTATCGCTCGTTGTAACCTCGCTGCTGTTCGCGTTGATCTACCGCTACCTGCCGGACGTGCAGATCACCTGGGGCGACGTGGCCATCGGGGCACTCACCACCGCGGTGCTCTTCACGTTCGGCAAGTACCTGATCGGGGTCTATCTGGGGCGGCTGGCCTTGGCCACCAGCTATGGGGCGGCGGGATCGTTCGCTCTGCTGCTAATATGGGTGTATTATTCCACGCTGATATGCTTCTTTGGGGCAGAGTTCACGCAGGTCTACGCGCGGCGTTTCGGCTCAAAGATCCGCCCCACCTCGTACGCGACCCGGAGAGGCATCAAGCCCGACGCTCCCTAACAGACGGTTACTGCATCCGAAGTGCGAAGCCGCAAGCGACGGTGGAGATTGACACTCGCGACGCAGTCAACCCGATCGGGGGCCCAACAAGGACCTTAACGCGACAAAGTCCTCAATCATCGCACGGCGTGGTGCGGGGAAGCGCATGGCGGCTGCGGGGTGGTAGGTTAGCAGGTACTGGCGGCCGTCGCGCGGTCGTAGTTGGCCGTGAATGGCGGCGAGGCCAGACTTTTCGCCGAAGAGTTGGCGGATGGGAGTGCGGCCGAGCAGGACTACGATGTTGGGGTTGATGAGCTCGATTTGACGGTCCAGCCAGAGTTGGCGGCAGGTTGCGGTTTCGTCATCCTTGGGCGTGCGGTTTTTGGGTGGTCTGCACTTCACTGCCGAGGTGATAAAGATCTGGTCGCGAGTGAGGCCCACGGCGGCGAGCAGTTCGTCGAGGAAGCGGCCGGAGCGGCCACAGAAGGGTCGACCCTGGACGTCTTCGGTTGCACCCGGGGCCTCGCCGATGAGCATCACACGTGCGTTGGAGGGGCCCTCGCCTGGAACGGCATGCGTCCGCGAGTGGCACAGGCGGCACGCGCTGCAGGTGCGGATCTGGTCGGCGAGGTCGTTTAGGAGTTTTAGTCGCGTTTGCATCTTTGGATTCGTCTCAACACCCTTTTGTGATTGTAGGGCGTTGGGGATTGCTAAGCCGCAAGCGGCGGGGTAGTGTTGCGTCAGGCGCACATTGAAAGGCACATTGATGGCACGGAAAAGGAAGACTGCCGAGCAACCGAGGACCTCGGGCGATCTGCCCGGCCGCATACTTCGGCATCTGGGCGATAAGCTCTATCGGCCGGAAAAGGTCCGGCGGCTGGCGCAGAGCATGGGGGTCGAAAGCGGCGAATACTCGGAGTTTCGGGCGGCGGTTCGGGAACTGATGCGGGCCGGGCGGGTAGTGCTCGGCGGCCGCAACCAGGTCATGCTGCCCGAGACGCCGGGCACTATCATCGGACGCTTCCGTGGACACGAGCGGGGCTTTGGTTTCGTCATTCCGGAGGATCCGGTCGAGCATGGGGATCTGTTCATCCCGCCAGGGGCTGGGCTGAATGCGATTACGGGCGACACCGTAGCTGCACGGATCACCCGTCGCGGAAAGCGCGGCGATGACAGCCGTGTTGAAGGCGAGATTGTCGAGATCGTACAACGTGGACAGAGCAGGTTCGTTGGGGAACTGGTCAAGCAGGGCAAGGATTGGCTGGTCGTCCCCGACGGCACAGCGTTGCATGCGCCGATCGAGGTGGGCGATGTTTCGGCTACTAGGGCGCGGCAGGGAGATCAGGTCGTCGTCGAATTGACGCGGTTTCCGTCGGGGTTCGTGACCGCTCGCGGCGTGATCGTCGAAGTGCTCGGCCGGCGAGGCGAACCCGGCGTCGACACGATCAGCGTCGTGCGGCAGTACCAATTCCCGGAGGACTTTCCGGAGGCGGTGCTGGAGGATACGCGACGGGCGGTGCAAACGCACGATCTGGAGGAGGTGCTGCGTCAGCGGGAGGATCTGCGCGACGAGGTCGTGGTAACCATCGATCCGGATGACGCACGCGATTTGGACGATGCCATTTCTATTCGCCAGGTGGGCGGCGGAGTAGTCGAGCTTGGCGTGCACATTGCTGACGTATCGAATTTCGTGCGGCACGGCAGTCCGCTCGACCGTGAGGCGGCTCAGCGTGCGAATAGCGTGTACCTGCCGCAGCACGTGATTCCCATGCTACCAGAAGTGCTCAGCAATGGGCTGTGCAGTTTGCAGGAGGGCGAGCCGCGGCTGTGCAAATCCGCGTTCATCCAGTACGACCGTAGCGGCCGGCGCAAAAAGACGCGGTTTGCCAATACGGTTATCCAGTCCAGCAAGCGGCTGACGTACAGGCAGGCGGCGGCGATTCTGGACGGCGATGCCGGGGAGTACGGCAAGACGGTGGTGCAGTTGGTCCAGCGCATGGATCGCCTGGCCAAGGCCATTCGCAAGCGACGGCTGGGGCAGGGCATGCTGGTGCTGGATCTGCCGGAGGCCGAACTGGTGCTGAACGATGAGGGCGTGGTCACGGATGTTCAGCCCGCCGAGGCTGGCTTCCCGCACACGATCATCGAGATGTTCATGGTCGAGGCGAACGAGGTGGTGGCGGAGTTGATGACCAAGCTGAACCTGCCGCACCTTCGCCGCATCCATCCGGACCCGCCGCCGGACGCCCGGGCCAAGCTGGCGCGGTTTCTCGGCGTGCTGGGGCGCAAACTGCCGGAATCGGCGGATCGGCACGACCTTATCCGCATACTGGATAGCGTCCGGGGCGCGCCGCAATCGTTTGCGGTCAACCTTGCCGTGCTGCGTTCGATGGCCCAGGCGGAGTATTCGCCCCGCCGAGTCGGTCACTATGCCTTGGCGAGCAAGGCGTACTCGCACTTCACGTCGCCCATTCGGCGGTACCCGGACCTGGTGATTCATCGGCTACTGGACGCGCATCTAAGGGGGAGACTGCGGAAGTCGTCCGTGCCATCCGAAGATGCGTTGGCGAAGGTAGGCAAACACTGCACGTATACCGAGCGACGGGCGGAGGACGCCGAACGCGAGTTGCGGCTGGTCAAGACACTGCAGTTCCTGGCCAATCACTTGGGCGATATCGAGGACGGGGTGGTCACCGGCGTTACGAACGTGGGTGTGTTCGTGCAACTGAGCCGGTATTTGGTGGACGGGCTGGTGCGGTTCGAAGACATCGCCGACGACTGGTGGGACGTGGATGCTCGCGGCGGGTGTGTCATCGGCCAACGCAGCGGGCGACGAATCAGGATTGGCGATCCGCTGCGGGTGCAGATTGCGGCCATCGATCTGGGGAATCGGGATCTGGAACTGGTTTTGGCCGAAGAGGTTGCTGAGGCAAGCGAGAAGCGCGACAGTGGCCGGCGACGAAAACCCGTCAGAGTGGCTCGGCGGCGGAGGCGCAAGTGAGCGAGGGAAAGGGCTGCCGCTGCTCGCGAACCGCGGCACCGGGGTCACAGATCCCGGCTCTGAAAGGCGGGTTGCGCTCTCGCAAGTGCTGATTTGACAACGACTCGGACCACAACTAACCTCTGGCCATATAGCTTATATAGGAATGACTGACCTGTGCTAAAGACACCGCTGAACAGCTTTCACGTCCAGCATGGCGGCAAGATGGTCGATTTCGCCGGCTGGGAACTCCCACTTTTGTACACCGGCATCGTGGAGGAGCACCTGCACACGCGGCGGGCGGTCTCGCTCTTCGATATCTCGCACATGGGCCGGCTCGAACTCCGCGGGGACGGGGCGGAGGCCCTTCTGCAGCGGGTGTGCACCCGGCAACTGGGGGATGCGGCCGTCGGGCAGTCCCGCTACAGCCATGTCTGCAACGAGCAAGGTGGTATTCTCGACGACGTTATCGTGTCGCGCTACGAAGACCACTGGCTGATGGTCTGCAACGGAGCCAACCGGCCGAAGATCCTGGGATGGCTTAAGCAGCAGAACACCGGCGGCAAGGTCAAGATCGACGACAAGACCGAATCGACATTCATGGTCGCGATTCAGGGGCCGTTGGCCGTCGAAAAGTTCGCTCGCAAGATCTCTCTGCCCATTGCCGAGCTCAGGCGTTACCGGTTCATCAGCGGCAACATGATGATGATCATGCCGTACACCATCTTCCGCAGCGGCTACACCGGCGAGGATGGGGTGGAGGTCATCTTGCCGTCGATGCTCGGATCGATCGCGCCGTCCTGGATCGCTGAGGAGGATGGCGAAGACAGCATCAAGCCGGCGGGCTTGGGGGCACGCGATACGTTGCGGCTGGAGGCGGCCATGCCGCTATACGGTCACGAACTGGGCGAGGATATCGATTCGATTTCCGCCGGGCTGGCCTGGTGCGTGGATCTGAACAAGGATTTCATCGGAGTTGACGCACTTCGCAAGGTGGCGGAGAAAGGGCCGGCACGCAAGCTGATCGGCCTGGAACTGCAGGGCAAGCGGATCGCGCGTCAGCACGCGACCGTCCTGCAGGGCGACAAGGTAGTCGGCGAGGTGACCAGCGGCACGTTTGGGCCGACTGTGCAGAAGAGTATCGCCATGGCCTACGTACAGTCGGACCTGGCTATGCCGGGACAGAATCTGACCGTTGAAATCAGCGGCAAGCGAAACGACGCGGTTGTCGTGGCGCTGCCGTTCTACAGCTTGAAGAAGAAGTAGTAGGAAAGCTATCAGCTATCAGCTCTCAGCTGTCAGCCAGAAGCAAGGAAACGAGAGCCAGAGAGCTCTCAGCTATCAGTCAGAAGCGAGGAAACAGTGAGCACACCGAAGGATCGCAAGTACAGCAAGACGCATGAGTGGTTCAAGCCTGAAGGCGATATAGTCACCGTTGGCATCACCAGGTTCGCGGCGGACGAGTTGACGGATATCACCTTTGTCGATCTGCCTGCAGTGGGCACGAAGATCGCGGCCGGCAAGCCGTTCGGCGAGATCGAATCGGTCAAGGCCACCGGCGATCTGGTTTCGTATATCGATGGTGAGGTGGTGGAGGTCAATCCGCGTCTGGCCAATGAGCCGGAACTGGTCAACAACGAGTCCTTTGGCGACGGCTGGATGCTCAAGGTCCGCATCGCGAGCCCGGCCGCATTGGATGCCCTGATGGATGCGGACGCCTACGATAAGATGTTGGCCGAAGGCTAATGCAGTAAATGAATGGACCGGCAAGATGCCGCTCCCACACGGGACGAACTCACAGGTGAACTACACACAACTTACTGAGTCTGACGTTCAGCACATGCTCGACCTTGTTGGTGTCGAGCAGGTGGGCGATCTATTTCGCGATATTCCGCCGGAGTCGCGTTTAAGCAAGCCGCTGGAGCTGCCGGCCGGCATGACCGAGCTGGAATTGCTTAACGATCTGAACCGCCTGTCGTCGGCGAACCACGGCTGCGACGAACTGACCTGCTTCATGGGCGGCGGCATGTACGACCATTTCATTCCCACGGTCGTGGATGCTCTTGCCTCGCAGAGTGAGTTCGTCACCGCCTACACCCCCTACCAGGCAGAGGCCAGCCAGGGTGCCCTGCAGGCGTTCTACGAATACCAGACGCTCATCTGCCAGGTTACGGGCATGGACGTTTCAAACGCGTCGCTCTACGAAGGTGCGACCGCCGCGGCGGAAGCCGTGCTCATGGCCCGCTCGCATACCGGTAAACGCCGCGTGGTCGTATCGGCTGCGGTGCATCCGGACACGCGAGAGGTGCTGGCCACGTATCTGCGCGAGCTGCCCATGGATCTGGTGGTCGTGCAGACATCCAGCGGACGCACGGACGTCGAAGACTTGCGTCGAGCCATAACCGATGAGACCGCTGCGGTAGTGATTCAGACGCCGAACTTCTTCGGCTGCGTGGAGTCGCTCGGCCGGCTTGCGGCTATCGCGCACGAACGCGGAGCGGTGGTCGTCGCTGCGGTCGACCCGGTCGGCTGTGCACTGCTCAAGACGCCGGGCGAGCTTGGTGCGGATATTGCGGTCGGCGATGCTCAGCCGCTTGGCATTCCCATGAATTACGGCGGGCCGACCTGCGGTTTTCTGGCGTGCAAGAGCGAGTTTATGCGACGGATGCCGGGCCGACTCGTCGGAGCGACCACCGACCGTAGCGGACGGCGTGCCTTTTGCCTGACCCTGCAAACGCGAGAGCAGCACATCCGCCGCGAACGGGCAACGAGCAATATCTGTACGAACCAGGGGCTGCTGGCGCTGCGCGTAGCCATCCATCTTAGTGCTCTGGGTCGTCGTGGCGCTGCCAAGGTCGCATCGCTCTGCCTGGACAAGGCACATTACGCCGCGAAACGCATCGGCGAGTTGGACGGCTATGAGCTGAGATTTGATGCTCCGTTCTTCAAGGAGTTTGCGGTTCGCACCAGCCGGAACGTACCGCAGGTGCTCGCCCATTGTCGTTCGCGTGGTATTCTCGCGGGCGTGGGCCTCGGCTACTGGTACGATGAGCTGAGCGATACCTTCCTGGTGGCGGTGACCGAGAAACGCACTCGCCAGGAGATTGATGAGTTGGTGGAGGCGCTGCGCACCGCCTAGTGTTTTCTTCTCTTCACGAGGACGGCTACGCCGTCCTCGTAAAGGCAAGAAGACATTTGGGACTCGACCGATGTCCGGCTAACGCCCCGTACGTGTTTAGCGTTTGATCGCGAGTTCTGGGCCCCGGCGGGGCCGTTGAAAGTAGCCACGGATGAGTCGAGGGGCGAAGCCCAGAGCGCAATCCGTGGACAGTCGCATACAATCGTTTTTTCTTTTTCTCCCCGATAGGGGCGGCTTTCGCCGCCCCTATCGGGGAGAAAAAGAGATGTCTGCGGTGGAGTTTTCCACGGGTTCCGCGCCGCCAGGGACAAACCCTGGCGAACTGCTACACCCGTGGCGATATTCGGCGACCCCTGCGGGGGCCCAAAGAGTCCTGTGGCTATTTTCGCGCCTCCGGGGCCAAGAAAGAGGGCGGACGCGAAACACGTACAACGCCACTGGCTACTGACTGTCGCCCCTTGGGGGCGTAAGAAGGTCCTGGTGGCGGCCCCTTCGGGGCAAAACATGGATAGGGTGGCGGTCTCTTTCGAGCGAGGACGAGCCAGTGGGTTACGACGTTGAACTGATCATCCTGAAGCTCAAACAGGCGGTGAAGTTTCCGGTCAGCGAGGCTGGCAAGCTGCTTGCCGAGTGTGCTCAACCCCTCGAGGCGGAGGCCGTCCGCAAGATCCTGCTGGAGATTCCTGGTTGCAAGCCGGGACCGGACGACAGCGTGGATTATCTCGGCGCGGGACTGAGTTATGCGCGAATGACGGTCAAGCCGAAGGCCATCTTCGTTGAAAACAACTGCGGCCCCAAGGATCTACTGAAGATGCAGGCCGCCCTGCAGGACAAGTTCGGTCCGGTATTCATCTACGACCTGCAGAGTCGGCAGTTGCACGACGCGGAGAGTTTCAAGGCGTGGTGGTCGAAGCCGTTGTGAAGCATGGATAAGAAAGGATTTTTGCCCGCAGATCACGCAGACAGAACAGATCGGAAAGAATAGATTCGAGATTGCGCATTTGAGATCAGGAGACAGTCGCGCAAGCATTCGTGTCAATCTGTGTTATCTGTGGGCAGACTCTTCAATAATGAGCACGCAAGCTGATAAGGAAGTGCAAGTCAATACCGAGGAACTGCTCGGCGCCGGGCTCGTGCCGTCCGAGCCGCTGATCTTCGAGCGCAGCACGGCCGGCCAGTCGGCGGTGTCACTGCCGGGCAACGACGTGCCGCCGGTGGATCCCGAGAGCCTGATCCCGCGCGAGTTGCTGGCTG
>JBJKSL010000361.1:0-3413 GCA_046704145.1 Phycisphaerae bacterium | reverse complement strand
CAAGCGCTGGCAAAGTGCGTGGAATCCAGTCGGCAGGCGCTTGAGCTGGCCCGGCTTGCCTACGAAGGCGGAGCCACCGACCTGCTGGGCGTGCTGGATGCACAACGTACGCTCTACTCGTCGCTGGATGCGTTGGCCGAGGCCGATCAGACCGTGGTCACCAGTCTTGTTGCCCTTTACAAGTCACTGGGCGGGGGCTGGCAAATTACAGAACCGTAATTATGGACACTCCGCAAGCGCAAGTGGCCTCTAAGAGCCTTCAAGACTTCGTTCGTACACCTTTCGCGGTCCGCTGCAACGTGGTGAAAGTATGGCGGCCTTTGCCGGCAGACCTGTGGGAAGGGCTATCACATCCCGCCGATACCCTGCGCTCCCGACAACGTGAAAAGTATGCGATATTGGCGGTAGTCCTTATGGCAGCGGCGGTTACGGCGCTGGCCTTCACCGGATGCTATGGTATTTCGGGCCAGTCGCCCTGGCTGGTGTTGTGGACGGTGCTGCCGCCTTTGGCTGGATGGGCCTTCGTGCGGCTGTGGTGGATTCCTCGGATTGTGGCCGGCAAACCCTCTCAAAGCGCAGTTTTGGCCTTTGCGCGCTATCTGAGCGGGGTCTACCTGTACGTGTACCTCATGATCCTCGTAGGGGCTGTAATTTCGGCCGTATTGGCCTTGTTTGCCCCCGGATATGCGGCATTCGTGCGGTTCTGCCTGTGGTATTTCCTGTTCGGCGAATCGTTTTTCGTGCCGGCCGCCCTGTGGCTTCGTATGATCGTCTGGGACACAGAAGGCCAGGTCTTCGGGCCGTATCGCCGGGCCGTCCTGGGGGGGTACATGGCCGCCTTCGTGCTGGTTCCGATCGCCAGCCTGCTTATGGGAGTTTGCGTGGGCAGGCGGTAATGCTTATAATGTCCGCTTGCCTGATTCAGGCCCATTGACTGCCTGCCGGCGTTTGTGACGGATGATGACTTCACGGGGGGACCACTGATCCATCCATTGCGCATGGGCAGCGTGCGGTTAGACTCACGAGGAGTATTGGAAATTGTCAGTTCGAACAGCCATCGTCAGTGTGGGCAGCGCTCTGCCCGAGCAGGTCGTCGCTACTGAAGACATCAACCGTCGGATCTACGAAGCGAGCGGGTTGGAGATTACCAACGGTCTCGTCGAACGCCTGACCGGCGTGCGCACGCGACGGTATCGCGCACCCGAAGAGCAATCTTCCGATCTTGCCACAACTGCGGCACGCCAAGCCATCGAGCGCGCGGACGTGCCCGTCGATTCCATCGACCTGATCATCTTTGCCGCCTGCACGCAGGACATCAGCGAGCCGGCCACCGCGAACATCGTTCAAGAGAAACTCAACGTCACCAACGCTCAGGTGCTTGACGTCAAGAACGCGTGCAACAGCTTCCTCAATGGGCTGGACGTGGCGGACTCGCACATTCGCGCCGGCAAGTCACGACGGGCACTGGTGGTTTCGGGCGAGACGCTGTCCATCGGTATCGACTGGAACATCCGAAGCTTCGACGATCTCAAGTATCGTTTGGCCGGCTTGACCCTGGGCGATGCCGGTGCGGCCATGGTGCTCGAAGCGGTGCCGGAGGAATCGGGCCGCGGCATAATGGCGACCCGCTTCCGTTCCTACGGTCAGATGTGGCGGTTGGCTACCGTGCTCGGCGGTGGCAGCATGCATCACATGGATCCGCGATACGGCTTCTTCTTCAGTGACTCGGCCAAGCTTCGCGATGCCGCGCTCGAGTTCATCCCTGGCGTCGTCCAGCAAGTATGTGCTGAGATCGGCTGGGATCCGAGTGAAATCGAGGTGGCGTGCGGTCACCAGGTGACGAAAGACTTGGTCCACAGTTTGGCCAAGCTCTGCAACATCCCGCTCGAAAGCAGCATGCTGACCGTAACTGATTACGGCAACACCGCAGCGACCAGCATTCCGGTCGCCGTGGGCCGAGCCTTCGAGGAAGGTCGGCTCAAACGCGGCACGAAAGGTATCCTCATCGGTGGAGCCGCGGGCTTCAGCGTGGGCGTCATTCCGTTCGTCTGGTGAGTCGACGCAGAGTCTTTCAGTACTGGGGTCCATCGATCGCGCTGAGATTGAACCCGCTGCTATCCCCTGCCGGTTAATGCCGGGAGCAACTCGATTACGATGCCGATTTTCGTTACCGGTGGCACGGGTTTCCTGGGTGTGAACTTAGTTCGGCATCTGGTCGGCCAGGGGCAGCGCGTACGTCTGCTGGTCAGGTCGGACCCGAACCGCCTGGGGCTGGAATCCGAGCTCATCGAGTTCGCCCGCGGTGACGTCACCAATCCACAATCTGTAACTGACGCGATGCGAGGCTGCGAGAGCGTCTATCACTTGGCGGCCTGGGTGCAGATTTCGCCTTGGGGTCTGGATACTGCCCGCCGAACCAACGTCGAAGGCACGCGGAACGTCTGTGCCGCCGCTTTGAAGCTGGGCGTGAAGCGGCTCGTGCATACCAGCTCGATCGCGGCCATTGCCACGGCCACGCTTGAGGAGCCTTCCGATGAGGCCACGCCTTGGAACCTGCACAAGCTGCGGATACCCTACTACATGACCAAGCACGAGTCGGAGCAGGTTGTGCTCGACCACGTCCGGCAGGGGCTGGACGCCGTGGTGGTCAACCCTAGCTACCTCGTCGGCCCGTGGGACGTGAAAATGGGCGCTGGCCGCATGCTGATCCAGATCGCGCGCGGCCGCATTCCCTTCGTGCCCGCGCGGGGCGGCATCAACTTCGTCGATGTCCGCGAGGCGGCGGCAGGACACGTGCAGGCCATGGAACGAGGCCGAAGCGGCGAACGCTATTTCCTGGGCGGCGAAAACCTCTCGTTTCGCGACTTCAGTCGGCGAGTGGCCGGCATCGCCGGCGTGGCCGCACCGCGAGTGGCTCTGCCTTACGCTGTGCTCTATCCGTTCGCCGTGACCGGCAGCCTGCTGGGTAAGCTGATGCCGCGGCTGTTCGTGGACCTCAACCTCAGCGTATTGCAGAGTGGATTTCTCGATCACTATGCAAGCTCGCGGAAGGCCTGCGAGGAACTCGGCTTTAACGAGGTGCCCATCGACAGCGCCATCACCGACGGGCTAGGCTGGTTCGCGCAGCATGGCTATCTGAAACAATGAGCGAGGTCATGTACATCCTGTTGTGGGCGGGGGCGATCATCTGGGCAGTCTTTCTGATCCAGGGCATCGTCAACGCGCTGCTCGTGCGCGATATCGGCAAGACCAACGCGCCCGCCCCGGGTGAATGGCCTTTCGTGTCTTATGTGGTGCCCGCTCGAAACGAGGAAGAGAATATCGCTAACGCGGTCGCGTCCTTCTGCAGGCAGGATTACCCCGCCTTCGAAGTCATCGTTGTCAACGATCGCTCGACGGACAGCACTGGGCTG
>JBJKSL010000360.1:0-4547 GCA_046704145.1 Phycisphaerae bacterium | reverse complement strand
TAGACCGCTCCTCCTGAGGTTGTCAGTCGAAAGCATCGCGATTGGCTTGTGTCGACAAATTGCCACTGGACGCAGAGGACCTTTGAGCCTTTGAAGGCACTCACTGCATCCGTAACTTCGGCGACGTTGGGAGTGGTCATCAGGTTAGCGCTGGTCGTGCCGCTGTAGCGAGGCCGCTGGAACAGCACGGATGAGCCATTCGTGAATCCCTCAAAACCGGTCAGTTTGTAGATCGTGCATTCCGGCAGCGGAGCCACATGAACCTGCCAGCTCTCGTCGTCGCTTCCCAGGGAGTTGGTGGCGCGTGCGGTGAATGAAAACAGCTTGCCGGTATCTCGTAGGCCTGGAGTCCACCCACGAATTTGACCAAAACTGTCGATAGTAGCACCGGCTGGGGCGTCGATCAGGATCCAGTTGTCGGCTGTCCCCTGGGCAAGGGTAAGATAGCGACGGTATTCCGTTGATGTTGTGACATCCTCCGGGTCCGGGGCAACTTCAGCCACTACGGGCGGCAGCAGGTTGCCCAGTTGCAGATCAATTCGCAACACTTGCCCTGCCGCGACGCTGATTCCATGGAGGGTGGTCGATCCGTATGCCGGGTGGACCCCATGCAAGGTGTAGGTGCTGGGCTCAACGAGCAGGAATGAATAGAGCCCGTCACCGCTGGTCAGGGCGGCATAGTCTGAGCCCGTCCGTGTGACCTGGGCATCGACGACCGGTTCGCCTGCCGCGTTAGTAACGTAACCATAGATTATGCCCGTGGTGGGATTGGTCTTCCACGGCATGGCTGGGGGATCGACGCGGACCTGATAGACGCTGTTCAGGTAATCGTCCCACCACGAGAATGAGCCCCACGAGAAGAGGCTGTTGCCATTTCCGTCGCGGGTGCGGGTGAGGTCGATCTGCTCCAGCAGCATGCTGCCGCCCTCAGTCGTCTTGTGACCCGCGACGACCAGCCGGCCCGCGCAGCCCGCCAGCCACGTCTGAAGCTGTGTGTCCCAAGTACTACCCGCCCCACCCGAGGTGTACATCATGGGTACGAGCATATCCATACCACCTGCACGCGCGAACGCCATTGCGTCCTGGTGCACGGTAGACGGAGCGGTGGTGGAGTCCGCGAAGACTGCACAACTGAAGATGACCTGCGGCTTGATCGCACTCACCGCGGCGTAGTCGTCGCAAACCATGCGCACGATCTGATCGCTGGTCCACTGACCGAAGTCCAATCTGCCCGGATTACTGAGCGGGTTTGCTTGCCGGTACTGGCTGATGGGATCGTATGAAACGCCGGCCTCCGGCGTGCGGATGTAATCAAAGTGAATGCCGTCGACGTCGTAGTTCTGCACGAGGTACAGGACTTGCTGACGCAGATAAGCCTGGACCGCGGGGATACCGGGAGCACACCACACGTAACTCCCGCCGTACTGCACTGGCTCTTCTCTGGCATTGTGGATCAGCCAGTCTCTGTGAAGCGGATCATCCGCATTGCAGTGTTTGTAGAACAGATGATCCAGATTGGCCGGCTTGGCGCCGCTGCTGTTGCTCCAGACAGGAAAGGTGTTGACGTAGGCATGAAACTTCAGCCCTCGCGAGTGGGCCGCATTGATCGCATATGCCAGCGGATCCCACCCCGGATCGTTTCCATGGTTGATCAGCGGTGACCAGACTTCGTAAGGAGAGGGATACAGAGTATCTGCCTGCCCGCGGACCTGCCAAAACACGGAGTTGAGGTTGTGGTCGGCCAAGTCTTGGCAGATCGAATCGATCCTGCTCTTGATGGTAGCTTCGTCACCTGAGGGCCACTCAAAGCGCGTGACCCACATGGCCCGCACTTCCGGCGCAGTCGACTGCGCGGCAGCCAATGCCGGAAACATCGACGCAACGCTTAGCCATAGGATACAGCTTCGATACATGGCGTTTCTCGCTGGTCCGCCAACTCGCGATTAGTTGGCGCAGTCAGGATCTGTCTGCGGCAGGACGCCACTGTAGCACCGCTGCCAGGAGGCAAAGTCGAGCATATCTACGTCGCCGTCGGCGTCGGCATCGCACGAATTGCAGCCGGTCACGAAGGGCATGGCCGGCCCCGAACCGCAATTGGCGAAAACGTCCCAATCGGCGGTGTCCACGTAGCCGTCCTTGTTGAAATCACCGAACGGGTCGTAGTAGCAGAGGAAGTCGATGTCCTCGAGATAGACGGTGAACGGTCCGGCGGAATCCACCACGGTGAAGGCGATATCCTCGAATACGCCCTTGCCGCTCGGGCTCAGGAGAACCCCGTCGCCAGTAAAGGCCGTCACGGGGTCGGTAAGCGGATTGAACTCGAGTTGCTGCCAGATGCCCGGCATGGGCTCGACCAGGACACCTTGCGGGCAGTAGCCGCTGCCTACCGAGGTCGCGCCCAGGAATTCGAGGGGTCCGCTGGTGCCGCCGTCGGCCCCGATTTCCGCGGTTGTGCCGGTCTCACGGATGCCGACGCAAACCCGCAGTCTGCCGCTGTCCAACCGCATGCGGAAGCGGATCGGCCGCGCCAGGTCAACGGTGGGGTTCGGCAGGCTTGCCCCGTTGTAAGTGGTCAGCCGCATCCAGCGTTGTGGCTGCGTGTCTACAAATTGCCACTGGACGCGAAAGACCTTGCTGCCTTTGAAGGCGGGGACGGCGTCGGTGACCTCGGCGACATTGGGAGTGGTGGCCAGATTGCTGGAGGTCGTGCCGCTCATGCGTGGCAAATTGAACAGGACGGTCGTGCCGTTATTGTAGCCCTCGAAGCCGGTCAGCTTGTGGATCGTGCAGGGAGGCAGCGGTTCCACGTTTACCTGCCAGCTTTCCTCATCATTTCCCGCGGAGTTGGTGGCGCGGACCGTGAAGGTGAAGGTCTGGCCGGCCTGCTTGGCAGTGGGAGTCCAGCCGCTGATTGCGCCCGTCTGGCTGAGTGCCGCGCCTTCAGGCGCCTGCACCAGCGACCAACTGTCGACCGTACCCTGGGTCAGCGTCAGCTGCCGCAAGTACTGATGGGATGCGGCGATCGTATCGGGATCGGGTGTGACCTCGGCGATAACGGGCGGGAGCAGCGCGCCCAGCGTTATGTCGTAGCGGAGCACCTGGCCGGCAGCGACGCTTACGTTGGTGGGAATTCCCGAGCCGTAACCCGGCCGCGAGGCCTGCAGCGTGTATGTTCCCGGCGGCACGAGCAGGAAGGAGTAGAAGCCGTCTCCGGTGGACAGGCCCACGTAGGTGGAACCGCTACGGGTCACCTGCGCGTCGACCACGGCGCTTCCATCTGGATTCTTGACGTAGCCGTAGATGATGGCGTTGCTCGGCGAGCTCTTCCATGCCATGAGTGGTGCGCTGACCGGGTTCTGGTAGACGTTGGCCAGATAATCGTCGTAGGAAACAAAATTACCCCACGAGTAGGCGACGTTACCCTGAGCCCCGCGCGTGCGAGTCAGGGCAATCTGTTCGAGCAGTCCGCTGGAGCCAATGCTGGCCGCCTGGCCGGGCGTAACGTGACGGCCCGCACAGCCGGCCAGCCATGCCTGCAGGTAGCTGTCCCATGTGCTGCCGGCCCCTCCGGGGGTGTACATCATGGGTACGATCAGATCGAGTCCGCCAGTCTGGGCCCAGGTGAGCGCGTCCTGATGTTGGCCGCTGGGTGCGGTGGCGGGGTTTGGGAACACTGCAGCACTGACCACGATGTACGGCTTTACGGACATGATCTCCGCATAGATGTCGCGAACCATGCGGGTGATCTGGTCGCGCGTCCAATGGCTGAAGTCCAAGCCGTTAGGATTGCTCTGCGGATCGGCGCGGCGGGCCTGGCTGATAGGGTCGTACGAATAGAGTGAGTCGGGCGTGCGGATGCGGTCGTAATGGATGCCGTCCACATCGTAGTTGCGAACGACGTACATAACCTGCTGCCGCATGTAGGCCTGGTAGGCGGGTACGCCGGGTGCCAGCCAGACGTAGTCGTTCTCGCTGTATTGCACGGGATTGCCGGCTGAATCGCAGATCAGCCAGTCGTGGTGGTCGGGGTCGCTGGCACGCGCGTGTGCGTAGAAGGTATGCCGTGGATCAGGCGGATCAGCGTGCGTGCTGCTCTGCCAGCAAGTATGCGTGTTTATGTAAGCGTGAAACTTCAGCCCGTGGCTGTGGGCGGCGTTGATGGCGTAGGCCAACGGATCCCAGCCGGGATCGTTGCCGCCGTTGATCAGGTCCGACCACACCTCGTAAGGTGACGGATAAAAGACATCGCACTGGCCGCGAACCTGGAAGAAGACCGCATTGAAGTTGTGGGAAGCCAGGTCGGCCATGATGGTATCGATGCGGGCCTTGGTGACGGCTTCGGTGTCGGTCGACTTGTTCCAGTCAAATCGCGTGACCCACATGCCGCGGATCTCAGGCGACATGGACTGGGCGTGACAGACGACGGCTGGTCCGGCAACCAGAGCCGCGAGCGTCGCAATAGTCGAGGCGAACTGATGGCGAATGTGCACGTGTTCCCTCCTGCGGCCCTTGTAGGGGGAGGTGAGGGCCGCAGGAGGGAACACGTG
>JBJKSL010000359.1:0-2801 GCA_046704145.1 Phycisphaerae bacterium | reverse complement strand
CGGGGAGTTTCTCTCCCGTGTAGCGCACCGCGCTCTTGAGCGTCTTGTGTACGCAGTGCTCGCTCCAGGTCTGGGCGAGCATTTCCATCTCGAGATCGGTCGGATCGCGGCCCAGGTCGCGGTAGTGCCCCTGGATCGTCTGCATTTCATCGATCGACAGGAACAGATGCGCATCACGGCTTAGCCGCTTGAGGGCATCGGCATCCAGATCGCGAATGGCCACGTGCCGCAGTTCGAACGCGCGCGTCGGTGCCACTGGCAAGCGTTCCGGCCGCGGGTCGTGCGTGCCGAAGCCGCTGATGTACAGTTCCTCGATGCAGTCGTTGGAAAGCAGCCGTCGACCGATGAGTTCCAGTTCTTCACGCGAGCGTACGCCCTTGAGCTGGTACAGCCGTGCCGTCGAAACCGCGACACGCTGGGTGGCGATGCCCATGTCCGCAATGGCCGAGAGCGTCGAGCCCGCGACCACGTCCATGACGCCGCCCTTGAGGTGCACCTCTACGCAGCCGTCAAATCCCGCGCCGGGCAACTCTTGTGTGGGACGGGCATCTTGCCCGTCATTGACCGGCTGGAACGCGGTCCCACACCAAGCCACCTCAGTCACCGGATCGGACAGCAGTTCGTTGGCGATCCGCTGCACGTCGCTGTCGGTCAGTTCGCCTTCAAGCAGAAAGAGGCGGCTGGAGGCAACCACCTCTACGTCGGGCAGACCCAACTCGTGCACGTCCTTGAGAACCGCATGGCCGTGGGCGTCCAACTCCGGCCGCGCCGGTGATACGACCACTCGCCACAAAACAGCCGTCGGCTGCGAAATGCTCATGGGGGTAGTACCTTCTTCCTGTAACGGTTGGCGATCCATTCATCGCGGGCGTTCTTGCCCGCTGCCAGCCACGCTTGAAGGGCTGTGGCATCGTCGTCGTCCAACCGCTGTCGCAAACGTTGAAGTTCCGTTACCAGGCGGTCCACGGCCCGGATCATGGCCGTCCGATTGGTGCGGAGAATATCAGTCCACATGGCCGGATCGCCACTGGCCACTCGAGTGACGTCGGCAAAGCCGGGTCCGGCAACGTCGATCGCGCCGTCCTTATTGGCCAGGTTCACCAGAGCCGTGGCCACCGCGTGTGGCAGATGACTGACCCGGGCCAGCATAAGGTCATGTCGCTTGGGGTCCATCACCGCGGTAGTCGCCCCCAAGGCCTCCCAGAACCCCTGCATCCATCGTAGTGCCGCGGGCGAGGTCTTGGCCGTGGGTGTCACGATGCAGAGTGCCCTGTGGAACAGGTCGGCTCTGGCGAACTCGACTCCGGTCTTCTCGGAGCCGGCTATGGGATGCGAGCCGACGAACTTGACCTTGGCCGGCAAGAGCCGCTGGGCCATCCGCACGATGCTGGCCTTGGTGCTGCCCACATCGGTCACGTAGGCACCTCGCCCAAGGGCTGGTGCCATCTGCCGGAGCATGCCCTCCATGTGGCCGATAGGCGTGCAGATTACGACCAGTTGAGCCCCGCGGACTCCGGCCTGGATGTCGAGCGTGCCCTCGTCGATGGCGTCGCATTTGAGCGCGGTATTGATGGAAGATTCGCGCCGGCCGATGCCAACCCGCACTCCGGCGAAGCCTGCCGCGCGGATTGCATGGCCCACGGAGCCGCCCAATAGGCCGACTCCGGCGATGGCTATTCGACGTAAGCTGCTGACGTTCATGATGTTACACCAGAGTGTCCGGTTCCAATGAACGCCTGTACTTTACCGGGCGTAGCGGCTTTGCGTCAAATCGGCGGGGGATTTGTCTTGCCTGCCGGCCCTGAATGGATAAGCTATGTTACTTGCACGCGCCGGTTCTTGGCGTGGGACCGGCATGTGCGCGACTGGTATTCTGCCAGTCATCTTCGTGCGGAGCCCAAGCGACCGGCTGGATGCTGGTCCCACAGGTGGCTCCTCAAAGGGGAGTTTGAAACTCGGATGGCAACATTACCTGAAGCGCGACCCACAGCAGGCGGAGCCTCGAGCCTGGGCGGCGTTCTTGATTTCGAAAAACCGCTCGTTCGCATCGAGCGGGAGATTGCAGAACTTGAAGCCCTGCAGGCAGATACGCATCGCGATCTGTCGCAGGAGATCCGCGAGCTCCGGGCTCAGCTCGATCGCATGACCCGCCGGACCTACGAGAAGCTTTCCGCCTGGGAGACCGTGCTGGTTGCTCGGCACCCGCGTCGGCCGGTCCTGCGGGACTACCTCGATGCAGTGGTCAAGGATTTCTGTGAACTCCACGGCGACCGCTGTTTCGGCGACGACAAGGCTATCGTCACCGGCTTCGGCCGTATCGGCGGGATCAAATGCCTGGTGGTCGGCCATGACAAGGGCCGCGACACCAAGGAGAAGATCGAGCGTAACTTTGGCTGTGCCCATCCCGAGGGCTACCGCAAGGCCCTGCTCAAGATGCGGCTGGCCGAGAAGTTCAAACTGCCGGTCGTCTGCATCATCGATACGCAAGGTGCTTTCCCAGGGGATAAAGCGGAAGAGCGAGGCATTGCTCAGGCTATCGCCGTGAACCTCATGGAGATGTCCCGGCTTCGCGTGCCGGTGTGCTGCGTAGTGTTTGGTGAGGGCGGCAGCGGTGGGGCCCTCGGCATCGGTGTGGGCGATCGTCTGGGCATGTTCGAGCATGCCTACTATTCGGTAATCACGCCCGAGGGCTGTGCGGCCATCCTGTGGAAGAGTGCCGAACGCGCCGCCGACGCTGCTCACGCACTGCGGTTGACCAGCCGCGACCTCAAGAAGCTCAACCTTATCGACGACGTCCTGCC
>JBJKSL010000358.1:0-3230 GCA_046704145.1 Phycisphaerae bacterium | reverse complement strand
CCGCCACCACCGCCAACAGAGCAGGGGTGAGGCGGTGGTCACGGCACCGCCACTCTTGTGCTTTCGCGTGTTAACGATAGACTAGTGCCGATTTTGTGTTGAATCCGCGCGCAATTGTGCCAGGAGGGGTACTTCGCGCACAAGTTCATTGTCCACCGGTAGAGCATCATGCAAAGAATCGATCCCTGCGATATTCCTGACGTAAACGAGCACCTGAAGTCCTGGGCAGCGCCCGGCGAGGCGATCAAGCCCATTACCATTGAGCGGCTGATCGTTGCCGACGATGCCGTGGATTCGCTTGTCGATATTGTTCGGACCGTGTCGAAGCCGTCTACCGGTGGGGCGGGCCGTGTCATGCTGGTGTGTGACCGGACGGCCATGCGCCGTGGCGGGGAGGACCTCAAGGCGCTTATTGCCGATCGGCTTTCCAAGGTCGTGCCCGTCGATGTGCGTTATGTTCCGGAAGAGTCCGGAAGTTTTCACGCCAGCATCGAGGTCGCCCGTGAGCTCAAGTCTGAACTGAAGCAGTAGTCTGCGATCGTCAGCGTGGGTTCGGGTAGCGTCACCGACGTCTCCAAGTACGCTCGGCACCTACTGCTGGAGGAGAATCCCTCGGCTTCCATGCCGTTTATCGCGTTTCCCACGGCTGCTAGCGTGACGGCATTCACTTCGGCACTGGCCGTCCTGACCGTTGAAGGTGTCAAGCGAACGCTGTCATCGCGGCCGCCGAGTGCGGTGATCTGTGACCTCCGCACCATTGCGGATGCCCCGCCGATCATGGTGCAGGCCGGATTCGGCGATGTGTTGGCTCGCAGCGTCGCGTACGGCGACTACTACCTGGCCAACGAGATCGGTATGGACGACGGCTTCAGCAGCGTGCCGGGGCAGTTGCTCTCCTGGTCCGAGCAGGACATGCTGCAGCGAGCCGAGCAGGTTGCCGCCCGCGAACTGGCCGGTGTGCGATCGGTGATGGAAGCGATTCTGTTGGCGGGCATGGCCATGTCCGTCGTCAATCAGACGGCCCCGATCAGCGGCTGGGAACACGTGATCAGCCATTACCTGGATATGAGCTCGGGCTACGACAAACGCGAGCAGGCTTTGCACGGCGGACAAGTGGGGGCAGCCACCTTGTCCTCGGCACGGGCCTACGAGCGGGCGTGGTCGCGGCTCGATCTGGACCGCATCTCTTCATCGATTGCGGTGGATGCGTCCGCAGAGAAGCGACGGGTCGAGTCCTTGTTCATGAAGTTCGACACCTCTGGCGGCATGGCTGCGGAGATCTGGCGCGACTACGACAAGAAGATGACCCGCTGGCAGAAGGCCAAGCCCGCCCGCGAGCGGTTTGTTGCCCGCAAGCGAGCCGGTGAGTACGAAGCCTTCCTGCGTCAGAACGTCCGCCCGAGTTCGGCGGTGGCTGCCGCCCTGGCTCGTGCCGGTGCCCCTCAGCGTTTCTGCGACTTGGACCAGCCCATAGCCTTCGCCTCGGCCCACGCGGCGGTCCAGTTCAGCCACATTATCCGAGCCCGCTTCACTCTCGGCGACCTGCTCGATCAGGGCGGCTGGTTGACCGCGGAATCCGCCGCTTCAGTGCTGGCCGAAGATTGACAAGGTCCGATATTCCCGTCCGCAGGCTTAGACTCCTCCATTTCCGCCGTCTTTACGGGGGGCTTTGCTGAGGCCTGCGCGTGCGCAAATACCTGTCGTAACTGAACTGAGCGTTTTCTCTGGCCGATAAGTCCAACGTGCACGAAGGTGCATATTCGGACTTGCTGGCGCATTCCGCGTGCGTTGCGTTGAGAGAATGCGTGTTTCATCTCGCACGCAAAGGCGGATGCCCTCAGGATTCCTCAAACAGGGAAGGTGGACACATGCGTGCGACCCGAGCTGCAGTAGTTTGGCTCACAGCGACACTCTTTATCAGCGTGGTCATGACCGCGGCAGGCTGTACTTCACCAAGCGAGCGTCTGAATGCGCCGCCTCAGGGGCAGACAGATCATCCGGCCGCCTTGCAGGACAGCTTCGTACGCATGAACGACAACGCCCTGCTGGCCGAGCGGTCGATGTCGCCCGCACACTTCGTTCCCGGCACCAACGAACTGAACACCATCGGCGTTCGCCGCCTGATGCGTTATGCGACCTTGCTCAAGGTATATGGCGGGTCACTGGCCTATGACGGCGTGCAGGACCCCAAAGCCATCTCCGAGAAGCGTGTGGATCAGATCGCGAGCTTTCTGGCAGCGGCAGGGGTTGGGCCGGACAACGTGAAGGTAGAGCTTGCGCTCGCCGGTGGCCGGCAACAGGCAATCGAAGCATCGCAGGCCCGCGACGCATCCAGGATCGTTAGCGACAAAGGCCGGACCTGGACATATCAGGAAGCCCAGAAGCGCGTGCTCGACGCCAGCACGGAAACCACCTCCAAGTAACTGCTGATCTGGTTGAAGTCTCGGAATAGACGTCTGTTTTCGGTCCAGGAGTAATCGGTATGTTCGCACGGATGCGATATGTTGTCGTACTGATCGCTGTGATAACGCTGGTTGTGAGCTCGGGTTGCCAACAGTCGGGGGACGTCAAGAACGGTCCCGATCAGCAAGCCAGGCAGGTGGCGCCGACTTCGGAGTTGCCGGCCGAATCGCTGGTCAACGGTGAGGAGGCGCCGATCCAGGCCCAGACGTTCATCGCCGCCGGCCGCCTGCAGGAATCGCAAGGCCACCTCCCGCAGGCCCTCCAGCAGTACCGATTCGCACTGAATAGTGACCCCAAGGACGTCGCGTTGCTCGGCCACCTTGGCATTTTGTATGACCGCCTGGGCAACGGCGCAATGGCCGAGCGAATGTATCGCCAGGCGCTGTCCGTTAAACCTGACGATGCATCGCTGCATAACAATCTGGCGTTCAGCTACATCATGCGAAAGAAGTGGACGGAAGCGCAGATCGAACTCACGCGAGCGATCGAACTGGCTCCGGAGTTCGCCCGCGCCCGCATCAATCTGGGTATGGTGCTCGCGCAGCAGGGGCACTTTGAAGAGGCCCACCAGCAGTTCCAGAGCGTGCTGCCTGCTGAGTCCGCCTGGTACAACCTGGGCTTGATGTATCAGTCCAAAAGCCGCGTAGAGGATGCCGCTTACGCTTATCAGCAGGCCTTGGCGGTCAATCCGGGCCTTACTGCCGCCCGCGAGCAATTGAAAAAGATGCCGGCCACAAAGGTTTCCGCAGCAGCAGTGCGCATCGCCA
>JBJKSL010000357.1:0-3670 GCA_046704145.1 Phycisphaerae bacterium | reverse complement strand
GCTTGGCGGTTTTGGCCACCGCCGGCGGAAGCTTGTCGAGGACCTTCAAGCCTTCTTTGTAGTCCTGTGCCTGCACGAGAGCCTGGGCAAGGTCGAAGCGCAGATCGGTGTCCTCGGGCGACTTGGCCAGAGCATCACGGAGCTTGGGGATGGCTTCCTTGGACCGGCCGTTCCAAAAGAGGATCAACCCTTCGAGCTTGGCGATGTCCGGTGCGAACTTGGCATCGCCGCGCAGAGGAGCCAGTTCGGCAAGCGCCTTGTCTGCCTGACCGGCGAGGCCGAGCGTCTCGGCGTATTTGAGGCGGTCCTCGTCGGTGAGGGCGGCCTTCTTCTCCAGCGATTCATAGAGTGCGAGCGCTTTGGGGTACTTGCGCTGGGCGGTGAAGATCCTCGCCATGCCGGCTTCGGCGGCCTGGTACTGAGGTGACTTCGCCTCAATGTGCCCGAACTCGGTTGCGGCCGCGGCGAGGTCGCCCTTGCGCTCGAGGGCGAGGGCCAGGCCGATGCGGGCTTCGTCGTAGCCGGGTTCGTTTTCAAGGGTCTTGCAGAATTCCTGGGCGGCGGCGGCGTAGTCCTTCTTCCAGAGCAGGACATAGGCGAGCTGGCAGCGTCGCTGACTCATGGAAGTGGCGGCCGGCAGTGCGGTGGGGCCGTCAGCAGCCAAGGCGAGTCCACACGCCAGCAGGAGCGATGCCGCTGCCGCGATCCACAGATTCTTGCCGATGCGTGTCGTGATCATTTCAGGTTCTCCGGTTGCGAGTCGAGGGATCGGCGGTACTGTTCCGCTGATTCCTGGAAACGGCCGCCCCATGCCAGGACTTCCGCGAGCACAAAGCGGACTTGGCGATCGTCCTTTTCAGCGAGCAGCTTGTTGAGAATTTCAATAGCCCGGTCGGTCTGACCCTGGGCGGCGAGATTGCGGGCGATGCTGGTCTTTGCCTGTCGCACGCGAGCGTCGTCGGGCGGCAGTAGCTCGATCACCCGTTGCCAGGCGTGTTCGGCTTCCGGCCGCTTGTCGAGCCACTGCAGGGTTTCAGCGTAATCGAACCACCAGGAAGGGGTTTTGGGGCGAAGCTCGGTGGCCTTGGCCAAAGCCTTGGCGGCCTCGGCGGTCTTGCCGAGATTCTTGCAGCTCATGCCCAAGTCGTGCCAGGCATCCGCGTTTTTGGGGTCAAGTTTTGCCGCCTTGGCGAAGTACTCTCGGGCGAGATCGAATTTTCCGACCTCGTAGTGCCTGCGGCCCTGAGCCAACTGGACCTCACTGCCGCGGAGTTGACGGTAGACAAAGCCGACCGATACGCCGAGCGCAATGAAGAACAGAGTCACAAACCACATTCGGCTGTGGGCTCTGTCCATGGGTGATTCCTCCGTGAGAAGCTACCTGCAACCGTTGGGAGCCGGTTCAATGTGCCCGCTACGTTGTAGCTCCTGGGCTGTGGCGTCGCATCCGGGGCACAGACGCCGGCTCTGAAACACACGTGCCGGAGACACTATCGCGGCACCGGCTTCGTAAAGTTATCGCGTTTGTTCAAACAACTTGCGAACCTCTTCGATGGTTTCGGCTTCGGTTTGTACCTGGTCGAGGAAGCCGGACAACTCTTGGCGGAGAGATTCCTCCTTGAGGTTGTCGAGCAGCGACCGATAGGCATCTGCCGTTTGTTGCTGGGTCGAGCGGATATCGAAGAGGTATCGCTGAAACGTACTCCTAGAGAACATCCTGTTCGCTCCCGTTCAGCTGCTCGATGATGGTTCGCAGGCGGCGAGCCCGCTGTGCCGGCAGCGAGGCGATAGCGCCGAGAGATTCAGCCACGCGGCGGCGATGCTTTTCGGGCAGTCCACTCCACGAGAAAGTGTTGACGATGTTGTGGAGCTGAACGGAAAGTGCCGCCTCAGCCGTCATCGCACGGTTGAGAATGTCAATGGCCTCAGGTCGGGTCATGTTGGAACCATCTCCACTTCGACTTCTGCGGGGCTACGCGCGGGTTCCGCGGCTTCGGCCTCGATGAAATAGAACACCGACCAGAAGGCGGTAAAGTGAATGCCGGACCAGAATCCGTTGACTCCGGCGGCGAAGTCGCCCTCGAATATATATCGGCACATGCCCCAGATAAAGACCATGAAGGTAATCATGCACAGGCCGATCTGCGGCCAGTAGCTTCGCATGCGGTTGTGGGCGCCGTTACCCTTGGGTGTGATGCCGAACTGGCTCTTGGTTCCGGTCAACGCACTAATGGCGGCCACGGCGTAGACCGGCGTGGCCAGGAAAGTGAGCAGTTGGCCCTGAACGATCTGCTTGAGTGTGTAGTGGCGTCGCCGCAAACCGCCGACGAACAGCAGCACTGCCATCAGCAAGTAGGGCAGGAATGCCGCGGCGTAGATCTCCGACCGTACGAAGTAACTGGGTATGCCCAGAACTACGTAAGCCAGCGGGCAGGCCGCCAGGATTAGATAAGCCCAGCCCACCAGGTAGAAGGTGCCGGAGAGGGAATAATCAACCCACTGCCAGAAGCTGAGGCGCCCCGGTGAGGTAAAGAGTGTTTTCAGCAGTTGCAGGCCGACGCCCAGTGTGCCGCGTGCCCAACGGTACTGCTGGCGGAAGTATGCGGACAGAGTCTCGGGGCCCATGCCCATTACATACGTCTCGCCATAGTAGAGAGACGTCCAGCCAGCCACGTGCAGCTTGAGCGAGGTGGCGAAGTCCTCGGTAACGGAGTTCTCGTCGAGGCCGCCGGCCTGAAGCAGGGCCTCGCGCCGCATTACCACGTTTGTGCCGCAACAAAAGGCGCTGCCGGACTGGGCTTTGGCCTCGCAGATGTACTCGTAGAAGACCGCCTGCTGAGCACCGGCGGCACGGGCCACGCGGTTGGTGTTAATGTTGGCGTAGAACTGGGGCGTCTGGACGAAGGCAAGTTTGGGATCGGCCTCCAGGAGAGGCACGATGCGGTTGAGGAAGAATCGCATCGGGCACTGGTCGGCATCGAGGAAAGCGATGTACTTGCCGGTCAACTTGGGCAGGCAGTCGTTGATGATGCCGGCCTTGGCTCCGTGTCGGACTTCCCGCCGAAAAAGGCGCACCCCAAATTGCTTGGCGAGTTCCTCGGCCTCGCGGTTGTATTTGGCCTCGGAGGAATCATCCAGCAGCCAGATGGTCTTGTTGGGATAGGACATGCCGACCAAGGCGGTCAGCGTTCGTTCGAGAATCTCTCGCGGTTCGTGGCGGGCGGCAACAAGCACGTCGACTTCCGGAAAATCGTCCGGCTCCTTGAGGACGGCGGCGGGCAATGGTCGCCGACGGCGAAGCGATCGCAGCACGCTGAGCAGATAGCCGAACGCGTGCAGCAGCAGGAACGATTCGGCCAGCAGCAGTGCCAACGTGATGACGACGTCGAAACCGTTGTAATCTGCCTCTCCTACGAGGATCACGCGCACCGTCCAATAGACGGCAAGTGATGCCATCGTGATCCAGGACAGGACCGCAAGTAGGGTATTTACGCCGGTGCCAGCGGGTTGCCGCTGAAACGCGCCGTCAGGTCGTATTTCAAGGCTAGTGCTCATGAGAAATGGCCGGAGTTAGCGCACCTGTGCACCCGCGGACGGTTCACGAGTTGCGGAAGGAACACAAGTTAAGCAATCCCTTGCCGGATACTACCGCTACGTGACTCAACTATCA
>JBJKSL010000356.1:0-6522 GCA_046704145.1 Phycisphaerae bacterium | reverse complement strand
CATTAAGTGTGGCGGCGCTGGCGGGGCATGTTCGAACCACGAACGCGGCGGACGCGCCTAAACGCGGAGCGAACGAGACGGTGCGCCTTGCGGTGGTCGGCTTGAACGGTCGTGGCGGGGAGCATATCGGCAGGTTCGGGCATCTCAAGCATGTCAATATGGTGGCCTTGTGCGATGTGGACGAGAAGGTGCTGAATCGCCGCGGCGATCAGCTCGACGGAAAATCGAAGGGCAAGGTCGCTCGCGTTCGCGACATCCGCAAACTACTGGAAGACAAGTCTATCGACGCGGTGAGCATTGCCACGCCCAATCACTGGCATACGCTGGCGGCGATCCTGTCGATGCAGGCGGGCAAAGACGTGTACGTCGAAAAGCCCTGCTCGCACAACGTGTGGGAAGGCCGGCAGTTGGTTAAGACGGCTCGCAGGTACAATCGCTTGTGCCAGCACGGGACGCAGGGACGCAGTGCGGTGGCGCTTCGTGAGGCCATGCAGAAGCTCAAGGAAGGCGTCATTGGTGACGTTTATATGGCGCGTGGACTGTGCTTTAAGTCGCGGCCCACCATCGGCATGGTCGACGGCCCGCAAAAGGTGCCGGCTGAGGTCGATTACGACCTGTGGCTGGGGCCGGCCCCGCAGAAGCCGCCGATGCGCAAGCGTTTCCACTATGATTGGCACTGGTTCTGGGATTACGGCAACGGCGACATCGGCAACCAAGGCGTGCACGAGATGGACATGGCCCGCTGGGGCCTGGGCGTCGGGCTGCCGAGCAAGATCGAATCCATGGGCAGGAAACTCCTGTGGAAGGACAACCAGGAGACCTTCAACGTCCAGCACGTGAGCTTCTATTACCCCGAGCAGAACAAGCTGCTCGAGTTCGAAGTGCGGCCGTGGTACACGAATCACGAAGCCTACCAGGGCACGGGCAACGAATCGGCCGTGTTGTTCTATGGCTCGGAAGGCTACATGACCGTCAAGTACTTCAAATACAATACCTTCCTCGGCCCGAAGCAGGAGCCTGGCCCCGCAGGCGAGAGCAAGGAGAACGCCTTCGAGCGGTTCATCGACGCCGTCCGCAGCCGTAAGGTCGAAGACTTGGGCGTGGAAATCGAAGAGGGCCACCTGACCTCGTCTTTGTGCCACCTGGCGAACGTCTCTGCCAGAGTTGGACGGGCGATCGCGTTCGATCCGGCCAAGGAAATCTGCGTGGGCGATAGCGAAGCCGACGCCCTGATCCGGCCTGAGTACCGCGCGCCGTTCGTCGTGCCTGAGCAGGTGTAGTACTCGTGCGCGGCTCCCAGGGCGATGCCCGGCTACTCGGAGGAAGGCGAGACTGTTAGAATCGAGTGGAAGGAGTGTCGCCCATGGTAACCATGACGATAGAGATGCCGGAAGAGGCACTATCTGCTCTTCACAAGGACCCGGGTGCGTTCGCTCAGGAACTGCGATTGGCGGCAGCGGTAAAGTGGTACGAACTGCGCATGGTGTCGCAAGGCCGGGCCGCTGAGATTGCCGGTCTGTCTCGGAGCGGGTTCCTGGACTCGCTCCAGCGGTTCGGGGTTTCGCCCTTCCAGTATGATGCGGAGGAGATTCTCCGGGAGGCACAAGGTGGCTGAGGTATGGGTCCCCAACTCCTCCCCTGTCATTGTGCTGGCCAGAGTTGGGCGACTTGACCTCATGGCGAGATTGGCCGAACAGGTCGTCTTGCCTGAAGCCGTTGCGGCCGAGGTGCTGGCCGGGCCAACCGGAGATCCCGCCCGGCTGGCCGTGGAGGCAGGCGAGTGGGTACGTCGCTCGCCGCAAGAATGTCCACCTTCGCTGCTTGAATGGGGGCTTGGGGCTGGGGAGACATCGGTCATAGCCTTGGCCCTGGAGAATCACTGCACTGCCATCCTCGACGATGCAGCTGCTCGCGCGGCAGCACGCACTTTTGGTGTAGCCACGGTGGGCACAATTGGCCTGTTAGTCAGAGCCAAAGTGCGGGGTCTGATCACATCAGCCAGTCAAGCCATCTCTGAGGTACGAGAGGCAGGGCTGTACGTTGATGACACAGTAGTGGCTGCTGCTTTACGTGAAATCGGCGAGAGCTGGCCTTGACACCTTCTGGGGTTATTCTGCGGGCCACCTTGTGTGATGCCCCATGCAGGGCTCGCGGCGGATGAGGTGAGGTACTACCCAATGCGTTTTAACGCCGTCATGTATCTCCTTTTGGTGTGCGGAGGCGTGTTCTCGGGCGGGTGTAGTAAGCCGTCCAACCTCGTCTTGCATGCACCCATCAAGTACTACAGGTTCTCCGGTGGCCGACAGATCGGTGAAAGTGCCTCCGTGCCGACTGATTCAGCTGCATGCAAATCAATCCAGGCTTGGCTCAAGAAACAGCGGCCTTGGGCTCACGATGTGAAATCGTACGCGCCCAGAGAAGTACTAGACTCTGAGTTGGTCAGACTCAACTATTTGGAGGAGGCGGTAGTGATATCGGTTCGGGAGAGCGCAAGCCAGAACTGGAGTGTATTCTCTTGTCCGGCTGATGCAGAGTTAATGGCTGCTTTCGCAGAGTTGAGACAGCAATTCGCTCCCTCAGAAACCAGAGTAGCGAATGAGTAAAAACCGTGGTACTCAATTCGCACCTTGGCGATACCTAGTCTAATGCTCTGCCGCGTTCCGAGTATCGGGTGCCGTTGATCGTACTCGAGCAGGTGTAATGGCGATTTATGCTGTGCCCAGAGGGCGCAGCGGGAAGTGTAGTGGGCCATCGGCATGCCAACGAGCTTTCAGGATGCTTCGCTTCGGCCGGTCCTGATGGGTAATCGATGGCAGGTAGCGTTGCTCGTCCTGGTGCTGATGGTGCATGCGGGCGGGCGAATGGCGGCGTTTTGTGCGCCGGACAAGGTGGATAGCGTCACCTACTCGCTGGCGGCCTATCGGCTGTGGCAGCCGGATGCGACTTACCGAGACGTCGTGCCGGACAAGCCTCCGGGGCAAGCCGTCCTGACTGGCTGGGTGTACCGCATCTGGCCGGGGTCGCCGAGTCGTTTGGCGTTAGTGCCCATCGAGTCGCTGTTCCTGATCGGGGCGTACGCGACCATCTACGTGCTCGCGCGTCGGCGTCTCGGAGCCTCCATCGCGACGATCGTCACGCTTCTGTTTGCGCTTGCCGAGAATACATGCAACGTCACCGACTACACCACTGACGGCTTCAACCTGGCCGAGTGTTATCTCGCTCTGCCGATGTTGTTGGCGGTGTCTTTTCATTTCATGAGAGGTGGCGACACGTGGCGCGGCTTCGGCCGCGGCCTTGCGTTGGGAGCGGCCATTGGCATAAAGCAGACGGCCGTCGGATTGCTGGTAGTGTTCATCCTCCACGATGTTTACAGGCGATGGTGGTGCACCGACCGCGAGCAGCGCACTGTGGTTGCGTGGCTGGCGACCTGCGCTGGGGTTGCCGCGGGATTGGCTCCCGTACTTGTCGTGTTGATCGCGCATGGGTGGTTTGCGCAACACGTGCACGATCTGGTGTGGTTCAGCGGCTCGCGCGTTGGTGCTCGGGGTGCGACTTGGCCGCCATTTTTGCGTTTGCAGGCGATGTTGCCTATCGCGTGGTTCGTGATAGTTGGGATAGCATCGCTCGCGGCGATGCGTTTTCATCGCAAGTGTCCCGGCACAGGCCAAGGATTAGTTGTAGATGCGCCGATCCGCGATCTGGCCGTGCTGGCCGCCTTATGGTTGGTTGTTGAGGCGATCGTCATCGCCGTCCTGCCCAATCCCAGTTCGCACTACTATCAGCAATTGGCGGCACCGGGCAGCCTTCTCGCGGGGACGGCTCTGCTGTTCGCGACGTCGCAGATGCGCATGTGGAGTCGGCCGTTGCGGGTGAGCGGCGTGCGTTGGCTCCTGGCCACCGGGGCCGTACTCGCAATTTTCTCGGCATTGCCTTTAGCCCATTTGGCTCGCGTGAGGATGGCGTGGCCGGATCGGGTAGGTGAGGTGAGATTGTTCGAAGAATCGCTGCAGACCGGCAGGCTCAACGACGTTATCCAGCAGATACGCCAGAAACATGCGGCTCAGTTTTAGAATAGCGGTGGCGTTCGTATCAGTTGCGTCCGCATCAGCGGTGGCAGCCACCTTCTGCGCCGCGGAAAGCCCCACGATTGCTGGATTTCTCGGGCAGATACTGCTGTCGGTCGCGTTGGTCTGTGGGGGCGGCGTCGCGATCTGGGGAGCGGCGGTTCGGCGGGGAGAATCGAACGCCCTGTGGTCGTTCCTGCTGGTCTGTGGCTCGATGGCAATCCTGGCACCGCTGGCGATGGAATCCTGCGACCATCCGGACCGGGCGAACGTGGCGTTGCTCCTTGCAGCGATGAGCCCGGCCTTGTGGTGCGGCGGTTTTACGAGCATGACGGCGGCTGCCGTCTCGACGCTCGTCGCATGTATGCTTTCACCAGCGGCGGCAATCTGGCCGGCAGCGCTGCTGGTTGGTGGGATGCGTCAACGAGGACGCTTCAGTTGGGCTGTGATCGTGGCCGCAGTGTTCGGCTTGACGGCAGGAATGCATTTCGACTTGTGGCCACACGCTGTCGTCCTGCCCAGTCTGCATCGCGACCTGGTGATGCTGCTTCCGGTGATACTGCTCGGTCTGGCGGGGATGCCCGAGGTTTCGGCCGCTGCAAGCTCCGACGAGCGCCAACAATACGACTGGGCGGTGGCGGGCCTTGCAGGAATCGGCCTGGCCATCTTTGGCCTTCCGCTCGATCCGCGCATTCTGAGCCTCCCATTCTGGTGGCTGGCTCCGACCGGCCTGCGGCGATTGCAGTCGCTCGTCAGGTCTGATAGTGACGAAAATATGACCAGCAGGCCCGTGGGCGTCTTGTCCTGCGCGGCAGCGGCAATCCTGTTATGGCCCGCCATACTGCATTGGCGAGACGCACTGTTCCTCTTGATGTACGTTCTCGACAGGTTCCGTGGCTGATGCGCATCCGGGGCATTATTGTGTGCGGTGGCCGCTAACTGTCACTGTTCAGAGATGACAGCTTCAGGAGCATCCCGAAACTGGGTAAGGCGGACTGTGCCGCCGGGCAGGTGTGCGACCAACTCAAGATCACCGCCCAACGCTGCGATGATTCGCCGTAGAGTGCTGATCTGCATATCGCTCTGGGCTTCAAGCTTGGAAAGGGTGGGCTGCTTGATTCCAAGGGCTTCGGCAAGATCGGTTTGGGTCAGGCCAGCCTGCTTGCGGATTTCGGCCAGGAGCATTTCGGCAATCATTTCACGAGCTTGCGCGTCGATACGGGCTCGACGCTCGGGGCTCATGCGTGCCCGCAATTCGTCAAACTTGTGTGGCATTAGATCAGGCCCTCATCCTTCAATTGACGCAGATGCTCATCGAACAAACGGTCTGCCAGCGGCACCATCCGCTCGTAAAAGCGTTCCTCACCTGTCTTGTCACCACCGATCAGCAGGATCGCTGTGCGTCGGGGATCAAAAGCATACAACGTTCGGTAAGGCTTCCCACGGAACTGCGTCCGCAGTTCTTTCATGTTGCTATGCTTGGATCCTTTCAGAACATCTGCATACGGTCGAGGCAGTCCCGGCCCGATTTGCCGAATCAATTCGACCCCGACCGCGACGGCATCCTGCTCCTCCTCCGTCAGGGTGTCCCACCAGCGGCCGAACTCATCAGTGTACTCCACTTCCCACATGGCAAGTATAGCCTATGGTCTATATGGGGTCAACCGCAGAGGGTCCACCGAAACGGATCCGGCGTGTGGCCACATCAACGTTTTGTGCCGTTGAACTCGTGGACGGCATCGACCATGGCCACGATGTTTTCTACGGGCACGAGGGCCTGGACGTTGTGGATGGCGTCGAACACGAAGCCGCCGTTGGGGCTGAAGATCTCGCAGCGGCTGAGGACCTGCTCGCGGACTTCGGCCGGCGTGCGGAATGATAGCACATGCTGGGTGTCCACGCCGCCGCCCCAGAAGGTCAGTTTGTCGCCGTAGGTCTTCTTGAGGTGAGCGGGGTCCATGCCGGTGGCGGAGCACTGCACGGGGTTGATGATGTCGAAGCCGGCCTCGATGAGGGCGGGCATCAAGGTTTCCACCGCGCCGCACGAGTGTTTGAAAGTCTTCCAACGCGTGTTCTTGTGGATCCAGTCGTTCACTCGCTGGTAGTAGGGCAGCCAGAGTTCGCGGAAGGTGTCCACCGAGCAGAAGGTCGAAGTCTGCGTGCCGAAATCGGTACCGCAGATGAACACTGCATCGACAAGGTCGCCCACGGCCTGGCTGATGCGGGTGAGGTTTGCGATGCCGACCTCGCACTGGCGCTCGAAGACCGCGTGCACGTAGTCGCGGCGGACTACGGTGGACATGTACCACTCGGCGATGTCGCGGATACCTTTGGGGTGCTTGAGGAACGGTGCGGGCACTAGGGCGATGTCGCCGAACGCGGTGCCGCCGAAAGTCGCGATGACCGCACGGCCAGTGGCAGACGCACGGCGGGCTTGCTCGGTGAAGTGGGCCAGATC
>JBJKSL010000355.1:0-3155 GCA_046704145.1 Phycisphaerae bacterium | reverse complement strand
GCGAGCACCATGTAGATCACAAGGATGGTGAGTATCAGCAGGATCGGCAGCGTGCTCAGCGAACTCTGGAAAATCTGTGCGTTGCCCGCGAAGCTGCCGGTCACATCCGCCGGAAGCGAGCTGGCCGCGAGCGCGTTGACCCGGCTCGTGACCGAACCGAGCGAGACACCGGGTTGCAGATCGAACGACAGCGTAACCGAGGGCAATTCCTGGTAGTGGCTGATGCTGAGGGGCCCGACGCCCGGCGTGATCTCGGCGATGCTCGCGAGCGGCACCAGTTTGCCGCCGCGGCCCGGCACGTAAAGGGCATTCAGCGCATTGATGTTCTGCTGGTACTGCGGTGCGAGTTCGAGGATCACGTAATAGTTGTCGGTCGCGCCGTAGATGGTGCTCACCTGCTGGCCGCCGTAAGCAGTAAGCAGCGTGTTCTGGATCGCGGCCGGGCTTACGCCGAGCGCGGACGCCTTGTCGCGCAGAATACGAATATCTATTTGCGGGTTGCTGAGCTGCAGATCCGTGTTGACGTCGGCGATACCGGGAATCGTCTTCATCTTCTTTTCCAGTTTCTCGGCGGCGCTTTGCAGTTCGCTGAGGTCTGAGCCCTGAAGGATGTAGTTGTAGTTGCCCTGGCCGCCGCCGGTGCCGGTGTTGATCGCCGGCGGGATGCCGAAGAAACCTTCAAGGTCCGGAATCCGGTAGGCCGCCTGGCGCAGTCTCTGGGCGATCTGTTCGGCACCAAGGCTGCGGTCGCTGCGAGGCGTCAGGCCGATCATCATGAAGCCCGAGCTTTCGTTGCTCGTGCCGCCGTGACCCTGGCCGACGCTGGACATGATGCCCTTGACGCCGGGAATGGCGAGGGCCTTGTTCAGCAGCTGGTTCTGGCGCGGCAGCATATCGGTGAACGACATGCCTTCGGGGCCGCGAATATGCCCGAAAATGACGTTGGTGTCCTCTTTCGGGATGAAGCCCTTGGGCACCACCCAGAACAGCAGCCCCGAGACCGCGAGTATGCCCGCGGCGAAGGCGATCGTCGTCTTCCAATGGGTGACCGACCATCTCAGGCTGTTCACGTAAGCGTCGCGCGCGCGGTCGAAGACGCGCTCGCCGATCTGGTAGAAACGGCCATGGGTCCGCGCCGGGCGCAGAATGCGGGCCGAGAGCATGGGCGTCAGCGTCAGGGCCACCACGCCGGACAGGAGGATGGCTATGGCGATGGTAATCGCGAACTCGCTGAACAGGCGTCCGATCAACCCGCCCATGAACAGGATCGGAATGAACACGGCCACCAGGGACAGCGTCATCGAGAGCACGGTGAAGCTGATTTCGCGGCTGCCGAGCAGGGCGGCTTCCAGCGGTTTGTGTCCCATCTCCATGTGCCGGACGATGTTCTCCTGCACCACGATGGCGTCGTCGACCACGAAGCCCACGGCGAGCGTGAGTGCCATGAGCGACAGGTTGTCCAGGCCGAAGCCCAGCAGGTACATTACCGCGAAGGTGCCGATCAACGACGTCGGCAGGGCGAGCGCCGTCACCAGGGTTGCGCTGCCGTTACGCAGGAACAGGAAGATCACCACGATGACCAGGCCGATGGCGCCCAGCAATGTCCAGCTGACGTCGTTGATCGACTGGTGAATGAAAACCGAGCGGTCGTAGATGACATGCAGGTCCGCGCCGCCGGGCGCCTGCTTCGACAGTTGCGGCAACAGGTCGCGCACTTCCTTGGCAACCTGCACGGTGTTGGCGCCCGGTTGGCGGTGCACCGAGAGCACGATCGCCCGCGTGCCGTTGTAGGTCGTCTGGCGCTTGTTCTCCTCGATACTGTTGACCGCGTGGCCGACGTCGCTCAAACGCACGGGCGAGCCGTTGTTGTAGGCGAGCACCAGGTTGTTGTACTGCTCCGCGTCGTTCAGCTGACCGGAAGCCTGTACGGCATAGGTACGGTTCCGCCCTTCCAGGGTGCCCGACGGCAGGTTGCTGTTGCCCGAGCGGATGGCACTCGCGACCTGCGCCAGCGACAAACCGCGCGCGTTCAGTGCGTAAGGATTGATGAAAATGCGTACCGCGTATTTCTGCGAGCCCCATACATTGACCTGCGCCACGCCGGGCAGCGTGGAGAGCCGTTGGGCCACACGTGTCTCGGCGAACTCGTCGAGTTTGGTCAGGGACATGTGCTTCGCGGTGAATGCGATATAGATAATCGAGTAGTCCGACGGGTTGTGCTTGTGCAGTGTCGGCGGGCTGGGCATATCGTTGGGCAGCTGATACGAAGCGGCGGAAATGGCGTTTTGCACATCCTGCGCGGCCGCATCGATATTGCGGCTGAGATCGAACTGCAGTGTAATCTGCGTCGATCCCGTGCTGCTCACCGAGCTCATCGAATCCAGTCCCGAAATAGAGCTGAATTCGCGCTCCAAAGGTGTGGCCACCGTATTGGCCATGGTTTGCGGATTGGCGCCGGGCAGCGAGGCATAGACCTCGATCGTCGGGAAGTCCACGTTCGGAAGTTCGCTGACCGGCAGGCTGCGGTACGCAAAAATGCCAAACAGTACCAGCGCCGTCATCAGGACAGTCGTGGCAACCGGACGGCGGATGAAGGGTGCCGAAAGGTTCAAGGCGCGGCTCAGCTGCTGGCGTTGGGGGCGGTTGAGGTGGAGGCGGCGCTCGTGTCCGCGATATCGATGGCCGGCAGCAGGTGGGTGCGTACCGCCACCCCTTCGCGCAGGTCGCGCGGAATATGCACGACCACTTCCGTGCCCGCAGTCAGTCCTCGGTTGATCACGGAGTAACCCTGATACTGGCGTTGCACCGTCACGTTCTGCACTTTGACCTTGCCGTTGGCGACGACGTAAACGTAGTTGCCTTCCTGTCCGGGCTGCACAGCCGTATCCGGCACCACGATGGCGTCGGGCTGAACGGTCAGTTGCATGCTGACGTGAACCAGTTCACCCGGCCAGAGCGCCTCCTTGCGATTGTGAAATTCAGCCTTGAGGGTGAGCGTGCCGCTGTCCTGGTTGACGGTGTTGTCGATGAATACGAGTTTGCCACCGTTTGCGATCAGCGAGCCGTTCGACGCGCGTACGTATATGTTCAGCGCCGGATCGTGCAGGTAACGCTGCAGGGTGGCAATCTCCGATTGCGGAATGTCGAACTGCACG
>JBJKSL010000354.1:0-5969 GCA_046704145.1 Phycisphaerae bacterium | reverse complement strand
ATGGAAGATCCGGGGGCGTTGATCCTGCCGACGCATCGGGTGATGAGCGGATTCGGCAATGCCCAGCCGGCTCAGGTGCTGGCGGCTATGCGGGCGGGCGTGAGTCTCAAGCCCGTGCAGGCCAACGTGGAGAAGGCGGACGGCATCCTGCCGGCAGATTCGCCGGACGATCTGGCGGTGTATGTCGCGGCCGAGGATCGAGTGGAGGCGGGCAAGTTCACAGATCGCAACGTGCTGGACAAGCTGGCGCCGGATCAGAGTGCGGCATGGCGGGAGTTGGACCTGGCCTACATTCATCGGTACCTGATCGATGAATTGGTGACCAGGCAGGCACTCGGCGGGACAGCTCCGAAGGTGGAATACTTCAAGCAGGCGGCGGACGCGATCCGCACCGCACGCGAGACGAACGGCATCGCCCTGCTGACCAAGGCGTGCTCCATGGAGCAGTTGCGGGCGGTGAGTCACGCCAACGATCTCATGCCGCAAAAGAGCACGTTCTTCTATCCGAAGCTGGCCACCGGGCTGGTGGTAAATCCGCTGGAATAGCGGGCTGGCGGGGGATTGCCGGGTTTGAGCGAATCGCATCCCTTCGGGATGGCGGCTAAACGTGTTTGGTTGCTAAATGGCGGGAGCTATGCTCATGAGGGGCATGGTTGACCGTCTGCATTTCTATGGCGATTCACTATACATGCCGGTGCGGGGCCAATATTCGGCTGCCCTCCAACGTGGCCGGGCGCAAGGCGCGGTGCAACTCGTGCGGGTTCATATTCACGGTGCCCTCGCCGGAGTTGAATCCGGAGGGTCCGCGGCCAAACGCGAAGGGGAAGCCCGTCGCAAGCGACGGGGCTAAACAAGAGCAGAATCAGGCCAAGCCTGACGTGTCGCAAGAGGATGACGATGAGGAATGGTACCCCTCATCCGGCAAGCGTCCGAAGACCATCGAGTTTGATGACGAGAGCTTTGAGGCCACCTGGCGGACGGAATCAGATGAGGACGCGGGCGATGACGAAATTGTGTCATGGGACGGCCTGGAACATCCCAAGGAATCCACCGATGCAGATGACGAGGGCGAGTGGTATCCATCGTCTGGCGAGCGGCCGAAGCTGATTGACTTCGCTGATGCGGAGCCGGAGGAGGAAAAGCCCAAGGCCTCGGTTTACTCACGAGAGGCCGCTGCGGGTGCAGCGGACTTCGACGGGCCGGGCGGTGGACGCGACGAAGAACGCAGCGGAATCATTGAGGCCAGACGTCCCTACTGGGCGGAGTTGGCTGGATCGTTCTTGTTTTTCCTCGACGGTGGCAGCTTCGTCAGCTTCATCATGCTGGTAGTGCTGAATGTCATGGTGGTTCCGCTGCTGAGTCTTGGCGGTTACTTGGCCATGATTGGGGCCATCGCCAGCGCGATGATCTCCGGCTATATGTGCACGTTCTACATGTCCGTGATTCTGGACACGGCGGCGGGCGAAGACGAACTGCCCAATATCGGCATCAGCAACATAGTCGACGACGTTATTCTTTCCGCTCTCAGGTTTGCAGGCACCGTGCTGTGGGTACTGCTGCCGGCGGGGTTGTTTGTGATCGCAGACTATGTTTACTACGGGATTCCAGCGAGCAAGCCTGCGATGGGGCTGGGGATAGTCTCGCGCGGGTTACCTCTGCCCGAGCATGCCGGCATTGCGTTGGGGCTGGTCATCATGGGCATCGCACTCTGGCCGGTGGTGATTTTGGGAGTGTCCATCGGCGGCGGATTCCATGGTGTGCGGCCGATCACGATCATACGCACGGCAGCAGCAGCGCCGGTGGCGTATGCGGCGATGTGCGTGGTGTTGCTGATTGCGGCTGGACTCTCGGCGGTGCCTTATTGGGGGGCCTACCGGAACGCTGTTTTCTCGCTGGCGAGCAAGTCGAATATGGGCCTGCTGTGGACCATCGCAATCTTCAATTCGGCGCTCAGCATCTATGCAATGATTGTGGCCATGCGGGCCATCGGGCTGTATTATCGCCATTACAAGCGGCGGTTTCCGTGGGTGGCGGAATGAACGCGTTCGCGTTCGCATGAGAACAACCACGGATAGCACTGATCACACGGACGAAGATGTGAAACCACGCTGTTTGTCTGTTATCCGTGCTATCGGTGCAATCCGTGGTTGAAAGGTTTTCTGTGGCTGAGTGGATTCTTCCTCCTGGTTTCGCGGGTAATCCCTTCGTTTACATGCTGGTGGCGGTCGTTGCCCTGGCGATGACCGGGATTTCCAAGGGCGGATTTGGCGGCATCGGGGCATTATCGATCCCGCTGATGCTGGCGGTTGCGCCGGCGGATTTTTCGCTGGGGATGTGGCTGCCGCTGCTGGTGCTGTGCGATGTGATTACACTGCGGCACTATCCGCGGGAGTGGCGGTGGCGGCCGATCAAGATGATGGCTCCGTGGATGCTCGCGGGACTGGGGATCGGATGGTTTCTGCTGGGGCATCTGTCGCCTACTGCAACGAAGGTTGCGGTAGGGATTGCCTCGCTGGGATTCGTGGGCCTGGACGTGGCCCGGGCGCTGCTCAAGCGGCGGATCGAAACACATGAGGAGCAGCCCCCCTTCCGGCCAACGTGGCTGACGGCTTCGCCGTTCGGGCTCGCGGCCGGCGTGTCAACCATGATCGCGCACGCCGCCGGTGCGATAACGACGATCTACTTCCTGCCGCAGCGGATGGACAAGCGCGACTTTGTGGGCACGCAGGCGCGGTTCTTCTTCGTGGTCAACAGCTTGAAGGTGCCGTTGTACCTGCAGTTGGCGTTGATCAACCGAGGGACGCTGACCAGGAGTCTGTGGATGGTGCCCCTGGCGCCGCTGTTCGTGTGGCTGGGGGTGGTGATGAACCGGCGGATGTCGGGGGTGCTGTTCCACCGGGTGATGTATGTGCTGCTGGCGATCAGCGGGGCGAGCTTGGTGTCGACTGCATGGCAGCACTGAGCTCCCACCCCTTGCAAAGCCAAGGGATGGAGCACACGTCACATCCGCCCCGCCAGGGCTGGCCGTAGGCGTCACTCTGGCTTCAATGGCAGGCGTATGTTGAAGGTGGTTCCCTCCGCTTCGCTTGTCTCGAAGCTAACCTGCCCTCTCAGGAATCTCTCGCCTAGCATTTTCATGCTGAACGTGCCGAGCCCGCGGCCCCGGCCCGGCTTGGTGCTGAAATATCGTTGGAAGACCCGCAGGGCAACCTTGTCTGGTATCTGCTGACGGTTCCAGACGTGGAAATTGATGTGTTGAGGCTCCAGGGTGGTTCCGAGACGAGCCTCGCCCCCTTCCAGATTCATTTCAAGAGCGTTGACCACCATGTTGCCAAGCACGCGGGTGAGCAGGCCGACATCGGTTTCAAAGGAGCAATCCTCCTCAGGGTACTCGACTCGCAAGGTCGCCTCCCCAAACGGCGCACGGGTCGAGAAGAGGGCCTCGACTTGTTTGAGTACTTCCCGCACGGTGACGGTCAACCAGTGCACGCGTGTTCCGGCGTGCTCGTCCTCGGTCAGGATACGCTGCACACGGACCTCTTCGGCCAGCACGCCCGCAGCCTGGCAGATGAGCGAGCGAATCTCCTTGCCGTCGGCGTCCTCAGGTACGGGCATTGCGGCCGTGGCGATCGCCAGAGCGGTGACGGTGTTGCTGACGTCGTGCAGGAAGATGCGTTCGAGGGCCGCGCGGTCTTTTTCATCGCTGATGTCGCGCATGGACAACAGAAGGAGCGGCTCGCCACCCAGCGAGAAGGACGAGCATCGAACGAAAAAGGCCCGATCCAACCGTTGGCCGCCCTGCTCCTGGGTTATGATGCACTCTGCCTGCTGCGGGCTTCCGCTATGCTGAGCGGCGAGGATCGAGATTGCCGCGCCACAGGTTGAACAGAACTTGCTGGTACCGCAGCCGCCGGGGTGGTCGTGGGCGTGCGCACAGGAGAGGACCTCGCCTGGCCGCAGCCCGAGCACCCCCCCGGGGACTTTGACCCCGAGTTCCGACAGAAACGCGTCGTTGACCGCCAGGACCTGCCGGTGCTCGTTGAGAACCGCCAGCCACCCCTCCAACGACTCCAAGGCCGCCGCCAGCATGGGATGCTCACTGAGCATCCTCACCGACTGTTGGACTTCCTGGGAGGTCGCCCGTTCCGCGGGTGCGAAGTACGTCGTCGGCTGTTTCGAGGGCGTTTCCGACTGTTTGCACATGTCTGGATCTCCCGTCACAAATGGCTGCCAGAAATGTTCCTGTACTGAGACGGGTACTACAGCGTCAACCTAAGTCTATCACAGGTATCACGATATGAACAGCAAAAAGGGGCGGGCCATGCCGAGCTTCATGGATCATGTAACTGCTTGATTTCCAGCGGGTTGGAGCTTAGGCTACGATCGGTGCACAGAAGGCACGAGGGGGTCGCAACGGGGCCCGGCTCTGACAGGACTCGGCAGAACATGGGAATCGATCGGGTAGGCATCGGGACGGATCTGCATCGGCTGGAAGCCGGGCGGCCGATGGTTCTCGCGCACGTGTCCATCCCTTACGATAAGGGCCCCGTCGGGCACAGCGACAGCGACGTGGTGCTGCACGCACTGGTCGATGCGTTGGCGGGGGCGGCCGGGCTGCCGGACATCGGCGAGATGTTCCCGGACAACGATCCGGCGTACAAGGGCATCGATAGCAGTGTACTGCTGACGAAGGCTATGGAGCGGGTGCGGGCAGCGGGTTACGCAGTGGTGAATGCGGATGTGACCATCCACGCAGAGCGGCCCAAGCTGAAGGCATACAAGGCGGCGATGCGGGCCGAGGTGGCCCGACTGCTGGGCGTGGCTGAGGATGCCGTGAGCATCAAGGCTAAGACCAACGAGGGTGTCGACGCGGTCGGCCGAGGAGAGGCCATCGCTTGTACGGCAGTGGTCGGTTTGAAGAAGGAAGGATAGAACCACAGAGGCACTGAGGCACAGAGAAGAGTCTTTGCCCCGCAGATTACGCAGATGAAGCAGATTGAGCAGAAGACAGATTTCGAATTGTGAATTTGAGATTTCAAATGCGTTCTCTCGATCAGCCGTTCTTTTTTTGTCTGTTCCATCTGTACTGCTCACAGTCAGAATCTTCGCATGGCGGGAAGACTTTGTGGCCACGGATTGTACTGATAACACTGATGAAGTCAGCCAGTCCCAGTCTTGGTATAATATCCGTGCTATCGGTGTGATCCGTGGTTTCTCTTCTTTGGGTTGCAGGCAAAGGCCCGCGCTGGGTGATCCGCGGGCAGACGTCTTCTCTTCTGTTGGTTGACTAAAAGAAAAAGCAATGGCCATTCGAATCTACAACACTCTGACGCAGAAGAAGGAACTGTTCGAGCCGGTGGAGGCGGGCAAGGTCGGCATGTACGTGTGCGGCCCGACGGTGTACAAGCCCAGCCATATCGGTCACGCGGTTGGGCCGGTGATTTTTGACACGGTCAAGCGCTGGCTGGTGCACAAGGGCTACAAAGTCACCTGGGTGGTGAACATCACCGACGTGGACGACAAGCTCATCGTGGAGGCCAAGGCCCAGGGCACGACGGTGCCGGAGTTGGCGGCGCACGTCACCAAGAGCTACCTGGACGCACTGGCAGAGTTGGGCGTGAACAGCATCGACGTGATGCCCAAGGCCAGCGAGCACATTCCCGACATCATCGACATCTGTCAACGGCTGCTGGACAAGGGGGCCGCGTACGTGTCCGGCGGCGACGTGTACTTCGACATCACCGCAGCGAAGGACTATCTCAAGCTGTCGCATCGCAAGCAGGACGAACTGCAGTCGGGCACGCGACAACTGGCCAGCGGCGACAAGCGCAACGCCGGCGACTTCGCCCTGTGGAAGGCGGCCAAGCCTGACGAGCCGGCCGAGGTGCAGTTCGATTCGCCGTGGGGCAAAGGACGGCCGGGCTGGCATATCGAGTGCTCGGCTATGAGCAGCAAGTATCTGGGTCAAC
>JBJKSL010000353.1:0-10409 GCA_046704145.1 Phycisphaerae bacterium | reverse complement strand
GCCCCATCCCTTGCGATGTAGGTGCTTAGCTTTCGGACACGTACGCCGCTTCGCGATGTAGGCACTTAGCGTCCGGACACGTACGCCGATTCGCGATGTAGGCACTTAGCGTCCGGACACGTACGCCGCTTCAGCGGCGTTTTCCGCCGCAGGCGGGCCAATAGGCCAGCACTTTAGGGCTGGTGGGCAGCGTCACGCGGGCCACCTCAATCCCCTCCCCCTCTCCCGGCAACGCCGGGAGAGGGGGAGGGGATTGAGGTGGGGATGGCGACCGTATTTCATTTCCGACCAGCCCTAAAAGGGCTGTACGTGTTTAGCGTGAACCGCGACGCGGTTCCACAACAAAGCCCAGGGTCGCGCAGCGCCCCCTGGGAAAGCAGGCCCAAAACAAAGTCTCAACCCTGAAAGGGTGCACAACGGTTTGAAATCCTGATGAAATATGCGGGCTAGCTCTTACCCGACAAGCATTTCTTGCGATGAGCCTCCCCTCGTCGGGCCAAGCCCGGGCTCGCCCGCAGTCAGCTAGGAATCCTTGCTCGAATTGGACTTGCCCAACGCTTGCGGCTCATGCTTGCCGCCAAGGATCTCAACGAACTTGACGAGTGCCGGCGTGAACACTTTCTGATGCAGATGGATGACTCCAATCGGGCGTTTCAAATCACATCCCACCAGTTTCAAAGCCACGAGCGAACCCACCTGGACTTCTCGTCGAATGGTCGGTTCAGGCAGAATGCTCAGCCCCACGCCAAGTTCAACCGCCTGCTTTATCGTCTCTACATTGTCAAACACCATCACCTTGCGAATGGAGATGCGATTCTGGCGGAAGTAGCGGTCCAACTCTCGGGAGATGGTCAACTCGCGGTCGAAGCTTACGAAGTCCTCGCCGTTGAGCTGGCTCGGTTGAACCACTTTACGTGCCGACAGATGATGGTCTGGGTGGCTGACCAGGACCATCTCCTCCTCCCGGAGAGGGATGACGCTCAATTCACGCCCCTCGACAGGGTACGAGAGGATGCCGATGTCCGCCTCGTTGCTTTGGACGGCTTCGCAGACCCTGTCGGGCAGATGATACTCCAAACGGACGTTGGCCCGCGGGTAGTCGGCCATGAACTTCTGCATCGCCCAGTTCATGTCGTGGAGTCCGACGGAATAGATGGCCGCCACACGTACCGTGCCTTCGACCAGATGGCGAGAGGCCTCCATGCGCGCTCGCATGAACTCGAACTGGCGCAGGATTTCGGATAGCTCCTCGTAACAGATCTCACCCTCATGCGTGAGCAGAATCGGCCTTCGCCTGCGATCGATCAATTGCACGCCCAGCTCGCGTTCGAGATAACTGACGCTCTGGCTCGCGGCGGACTGGGTGATGCCGTTCATGGCTGCTCCGCGCGAGAAGCTCCGGCAGCGGACCACGTCGCAAAACAGTTTGAACGTCAAAATGTTCATGATATAAGGCCAGCCTAATACTGTAAATTAGGCACCGTGTTTTCACGGCAAAACAATACGCTTTGACGGTGCTGACGTCTTGTGTCACCGCTCTTCAAGACTATATCATTAATCCCGCCTTATGGAAACAGCCGTATGGCTTGGCGGTGTCCGGCGACGCCAGACCTCCTGTGTCGGGAGGATACCGGCCGGCGAAATGTGGTCCACCTACGTGAGGAAAGCAAAAGATGTCTTACGCCACTGATGTCATGAACGACGTCGTCAGACAACACCCCGGCCAACCGGAATTCCATCAGGCGGTCAAGGAGGTTCTGGAATCGCTCGAAAAGGCCCTGGACAGGAACCCCAAGTACCAGAAAAACGGCATCCTGGAGCGTTTCGTCGAGCCCGAGCGTGCCATCCTTTTCCGGATCCCTTGGACCGACGACAAAGGTAAGCCGCGGATCAACCGTGGTTATCGGGTGGAATTCAACAGTGCCATCGGCCCCTACAAGGGCGGACTGCGGTTCCACCCCACAGTGAACCTGAGCATCCTGAAGTTCCTGGGGTTCGAGCAGATCCTCAAGAATTCGCTCACCACGCTGCCCATGGGCGGCGGCAAGGGCGGGTCCGATTTCGACCCCAAAGGCAAGTCCGACGCCGAGGTCATGCGGTTCTGCCAGTCCTTCATGACCGAGCTTTGCCGTCACATCGGTGCGAATACAGACGTGCCTGCGGGTGACATTGGTGTCGGAGGGCGGGAGATTGGCTTCCTGTTCGGCCAGTACAAGCGGATTCGCAACGAGTTCACCGGCGTTCTGACCGGCAAGGGGCTCAACTGGGGCGGTTCCTTGATCCGTCCGGAGGCCACGGGCTATGGATCAGTATACTTTGCTGAAGAAATGATGAAGACCCGGGGCGACAGCCTTGCTGGTAAGGTCTGCGCGGTCTCCGGGTCCGGCAACGTCGCCCAGTACACCATCGAAAAGCTGAATCAGCTTGGGGCCAAGTGCGTCTCTCTATCCGACTCCAACGGGACGATTTACGACCCCGCCGGCATCAATGCCGAGAAACTGGCCTACGTCATGGAACTCAAGAACATCCGACGCGGACGCATCAAGGAATACGCGGAGAAGTTCTCAGGAGCCAAGTACCAGGAAGGCACGCGACCCTGGGGTATCAAATGTGACTGCGCGTTCCCGTCCGCCACTCAGAACGAGATCTCCGGCGACGACGCCAAGATCCTCGTGAACAACGGTTGCGTGCTTGTGTCCGAGGGGGCAAACATGCCGACCGAGCCTCAGGGCATCGAGATATTCCTCGGCAAGAAGATCATGTACGGGCCGGGCAAGGCCGCCAACGCCGGCGGAGTTGCCGTCTCCGGTCTGGAGATGTCGCAGAACTCTCTGCACTTGTCGTGGACCAGCGAAGAGGTCGATAAGAGACTCCAAGGCATCATGAAGGCTATTCACACCGCCGTCTCCGGGACAGCCAAGTCCTACGACGAGCCCACAAACTACGTGCTTGGTGCCAACATCGCCGGCTTCGTAAAGGTGGCCGATTCGATGATCGATCAGGGCCTCGTCTGATCGTGTAGTATCCGTCGCCTTTACGTCGACAACGCAGTCACAGAACCAACCCCGAGGCCGCCGAAAGGTGTGCCTCGGGGTTCTTTAATGCTCCACGCCCTGAGCGCGTCCGCGCCATCATACCGATTACATTTGAATCTCGTGCCCACCGCGGCGTCCAAGAAACCGTGCGTAATAGGCTTATGGACACTCCGCCGCGCGCAAAAGGACGCGGATGAGTATCAGGAGTTGGCAACGTAACAGACTACCTGTTGGAGAACATTGTTCGCGTTGAGTTGAATGACCTTGTTGTGAGGCAAGTCGGTCGCATCTATCACGCGGACAACATTCGCTTTCGAACTCGCATTCGGCAAGAGCTGCTCGAGCCGATTGGGCAGGCCCTTCAGAAAGGACTCGTTGATGTAGTTACCATCGCGCCCGGGAAACAAGGCCAGGTACAGGATTTCCGCTTCTACCAGCTCGTTGAAGAAATGGGTCCCGAGCGAGACGTCTGGAACAAGACCTTCGTGCATCGAGACGATCTCGCATAGCGCGGTGACCCCGCTGATCTCCGCATATGAAACCGGAATCCCCAGCGAGGGCATCTTTGTCCCCCATCGCCCCGGCCCAAGCAACATGACCTTCTTGGTTGAGTCCTGACTCTGATGGTGCATGAGCCGACCAACCAGCCGCGCAACTGCGTAACGTTCGCTCACCGGCAGCGTGCCGTATACGGAAGGAACAACATAGATCAGCCGGTCGATACCGATGATGCGACTCTGTCCGACAACGGCGCCGTGCGCGTTGAGGATAACGTCTTTCTTTAGAGTAGACTCTGGCACTTCCGCGACTTGCCCGACTTCGGCCACATGCAAGGGGCGGCACTGAACCAGATTGATGCGGTAGTTCTCGCTGTCCGTAAAATTGACGGTGAACTCGGTGTCGACGGGACAGGCGTAAGCCTCCTCCAGAGTGCATAGCATATGTCGCATGTCGGCAACGAATGAGCTCTCTTCGAAGAGCTTCTCAAACGTCAGCATGTAGGGCAAAACATCACTTCTGCCCGTGTGGGAGGCGAGCCGTTCCAACTCCGGGTCTCGCGAGGCGAAAATCTCCAGCGGCAGGTCCGGGCTGTCGCGAACGACATCCAGAAATTCCTTGGAGACCAACTGACTGCCCTGCCGGTCAAGTATATCCACCTTGTGCTGCGTGTAACGCCGAATCTGATCGATGTCGGCCTCCGGCCGCTTGCCCGGCGCGTTCAGGGCCACAACTCGAGTGTAATCGTCGTCCGTCCGATCCACGGCACGAGTCCCCAGTCCGAAGACCAGACGCAGCACGCCGGCCTTCGGGTCGATCTCCTCGTCCCAGGCGTAGGGGTTGAAGGAGAGCCCCACGCCGGCTGCTTGCGGATAATACAGATTGTCGTAGAACCTTCCCGATACACGCTGCACCAGAAGAGACATTTGCTCGTTTTCATCGAGCATTCCGCGACGCAGCCGGTACTGGAGTGCGCGCTCGCTCATCGCGCTGGCGTACACCGTGCGCACGGCAGCGATAAAGTCCTCGAGCCGCTCCTCGCGCGAGCCTTGGTTTACGCAGAAGATGCTCTCATACTTTCCAGCGAATGAATTGCCGAATGCATCCTCGAGCAGGCTGCTCGAACGAACGATTATGGGGCTCTGGCCGAAGTAGTCGAGCATGTCCGCGAAACTTTGCCGGATCGCCGCAGAAAAACTGCCCGTCAGGATGCGACGGCGGATTTCTTCCGCCCCTTCCAACAGGGTGTGCGGCTCGCGCTGTTTCTCGCGCAGCCACCAGCAGCCATTCTGCACCAGGTAAGTGTAAAACACGTCCGAGCCGACAAAGAATGAGTCGTGTTCCTCTAGCAGAACGTCCCAACGCGGGTCGCTGTGACGAAGAATGGCACGAGCCAACAACATGCCTGTCGACTTGCCGCCAATCAGCCCGGTTCCGATAGTGCGCTTCCAGATCCGAACCAGGTCTTCAAGGCTGAAGTGTTGCTTGGCCAGCGCCAGAACGCGCTCGTGCCGAGTTACCAGCATGCGAAGCAGATGATCGGTCAGTTCTCCCTCCTCGCCCGAGTCGCTCACGCCTTGCTTCAAGTGCTCCAACACGTGTTCGGCACGCATGAAGGTGCGGTCCCAGGCATCCGGGCGGGTGCGGGCCGCCAGCCAGCCTACCTGGGGCACGGACGTGAGTATCTCCGCGATCGTCGGACTGTCCACGACCGGACGCATCTCCTCACCTTTCCAGGCATGAAGCATGTACATGGTGGGCGAGTGACGGTGCTGAACCTTGAGCGGATGAAGATACAGCGTCTGCTTGTGGCGGAAGACATCAATCATGATCTGCGTAGTCGACATGATCGTCGAACACGCCTGGAAGGAATGATGATTGCGCAACATCGCGAAACAGGCCAGCCCGCCAACGTCATAAACGTGCGGACAGATCAGCAGAAAGGAATTGCCCAGCATCCGATCGCTGTACCAGTCGGCGGCAAGATCCGAGAGGCAGTCAAAAATGTAAACACCTCGATCGCGCGCACTGTTGACTGCCGTATGGATCTGACGGATGAATTTCTCGAAGCCCTCAGAGGGAGCAAGATGTACAACTTCGGCCCCGGAGTCTTCCGGCAGCAGCGGCGGGTGGTCGGCAAAACGGAAATAGATGACTCTGGAGCCCGACTTCCTTGCTGCCTCACAGCACGGCCTGACGAATGGTTCGTACTCAGCAACCGAATCGACCTGCCAGACGATATTGTCGCCCGGGAGCAGCGTCTTGAGAACTCCATCGAGCCCTTTGAGCCCCGTGGTCAGTTGGCTTCCGCTCATGCGGTCGATCTCCTTCTTGTCGGCCCTGTGGCGGTCCGGTATGCCTGTCGGCGACGATACTTGTCCCGTTTGTCTCAGCACGCCGTTAGAGCAGTCTAACAAAATGCGTAGCGGGCAGAAGAGCCGCAGGCTTCAGCATCTTCAAGAACAAATCATGCTACGTGCCTGAAGATCGCCTGTTTGGGGGCCACGAATCGCCGATGTGTCGAGGCCTTTCAGGTACGAGGGCCGAGCGTCCAAAATCAGGACACCAGCAGCCTTTTCGTCCGGCCAGCCGGCTTGGGCCCACATTCTCAGGTGAATTATCGTACGCTGCGCGCCCGATTCTGTCACATTATTAGCCGAACCGCTCTCTATCTTAAGCGTATCCTTATAAGCCCTGGAACACCGATTTGCGCCATTCATCTTAGGCGTTAGAATGGAGGCTCTGGACGCCACAAGATTCTCTTTTGGCTAGAGAGTCAGCGAGGAATCAGGCCGGCCCGGTCGCGAGCCGCGCACTCTGCTTTCGTGCCTGCGTGGAGTTGTTCAAGTACGTGTATGTGAGGTTCTGATTGATGTCTGCATTTGCAATTCGTAGGGCTGATTGGCTGGCGCCTGCCGTACGCCGCATCGTGGTGGAGGCTCCAAGGGTGGCCCAACGGCATAAGCCTGGGCACTTCGTGATTGTTCGAGTGCTTCAGGACGGAGAACGCATTCCACTGACGGTGGCCGATGCGGACCCCGAGGCGGGCACGATCACTCTCGTGGTGCAGCAGATCGGAGCCACGACGAAGTTGCTCTGTGCACTGGAAGCGGGGCAATCCGTGCTCGACGTGGTCGGCCCCCTCGGCCGGCCGACAGAGATTGAGAAATTCGGCCACGTAGTCCTCGTCGGCGGTGGTGTCGGGACTGCAGTGATCCATCCGCAGGCTCACGCTCTCTAACGCATGGGCAACAAAGTCTCTGCCGTGATTGGCGGCCGAAGCAAGCCCTACGTGATTCTGGAAGACGAGCTCCGCCGCGTGTGCGACGGTGTTTATCCCTGCACGGACGACGGGAGCCATGGCTACAACGGTTTTGTTACCGGCAAGCTCGCAGAGTTGATCGCCAACGCCGCCGACCCGGTGAATGCAGTCATAACTGCCGGACCGGTGCCCATGATGAGAGCCGTTGCCGAGGTGACTCGCCCTCACGGTATTCTCACCATCGCCTCCCTCAATCCCATCATGGTGGACGGCACGGGCATGTGCGGCGGATGCCGGGTCATGGTCGACGGCAAGATGCTTTTCGCCTGCGTCGATGGACCCGAATTCGACGCCCACAAGGTCGATTTCGGCGAACTGGCCAATCGTCTGACCACCTACCGAACTCATGAAAAGGAAGCTTCCTCGCGGTTGGAACATAAATGCAACCTGACCAAGGCGGCAGAGACAGCTTGAAGAACGTCCATCGACGGTGCCACAGGCCACAGGACCAGCAATAATCATGAAACCCAGCGAAAGAATGCAGATAGCTCGGCAGTCCATGCCCGAACAGAACGCGTCGGCCCGTGCAGCGAATTTCGGCGAGGTCAATCTTGGCCTGGCGGAAGCGGCGGCCCTCGAGGAAGCGAAACGCTGCCTGCAGTGCAAGAACGCCAAGTGCATCAGCGGCTGCCCCGTCGGCGTGGACATACCCGCATTCATCGCCGCCCTGGCCGACAACGATCTGCCTGCCGCGGCGAAGGTGCTGTACAGATCCAACGTTTTGCCGGCCATCACCGGCCGCGTCTGCCCGCAGGAGACGCAATGCGAATGCCTGTGTATCCGCTGCGCGAAAAGCACTGCGGTGGCCGTCGGTTATCTGGAGCGCTTCGTCGCCGATTGGGCTCGCACCAACGGCAATGCGCAGGATGCCGCCGAGCTGCCGAACGGCCGTCGCGTAGCCATCGTGGGGGCCGGACCGGCCGGACTCACCTGTGCCGGCGAACTGGCCAAACGCGGATACGCGGTGACGATTTTCGAAGCCCTGCATGAGGCCGGTGGCGTGCTGCTCTACGGGATTCCCGAGTTTCGCCTGCCCAAAGAGATCGTGCGGAAAGAAGTCGACAAGCTCCGCCAGCTCGGGGTGAAGATCGAGTGCAACGTGGTGATTGGCCAGACGTACACCATCGGCGATCTCATGGACCAGGAGGGGTTCGACGCCATCTTCATCGCCAACGGTGCGGGCCTGCCCGTGTTCCAGGGTATCCCCGGCGAGAATCTCAAGGGCGTCTATTCTGCCAACGAATATCTGACACGCGTCAATTTGATGAAGGCCTTCCGTTTTCCTGAGTCAGGCACACCGGTTCTCGCGGCTGAACGGGTGGTCGTGGTCGGCGGCGGCAACACGGCCATGGACGGCGTTCGCACCGCTCGTCGCTTAGGTGCCCAAAAGGCGACGCTGGTCTATCGCCGTGCCCGCGAACAGATGCCCGCCCGCGCGGAAGAGGTCAAGCACGCCGAAGAAGAGGGCATCGAGTTCAATTTCCTCGTCAACCCTGTGGAGATTCTGAGCGCCGAAGACGGCAGCGTCCGCGGTATCAGGTGCATACGCATGGAACTCGGCGAGCCGGACAGCTCGGGGCGGAGACGCCCGATCCCGGTGGAAGGCAGCGAGTTCGAGATTGAGTGCGACGTGGTCATCGAGGCCATCGGAACGCGAGCCAATCCTCTGCTGACGCAGACAACCCCGAACCTCAAGCTCAACCGTTGGGGCTACATCGAGGTGGATGACAAGGGCATGAGCAGCATCCCCGGCGTCTTCGCCGGCGGCGACATCGTACGCGGTGCGGCCACCGTCATCCTCGCCATGGGCGACGGCAAAAAAGCTGCCGAGTCGATCCACCAATACCTCCAAGCCACCAAGCGATCTTGACCTTTTTCTGGCCCGTGCAGATGGGGTCCGGTTGCGAGAAGACTGCCGGTTGGTCTTTTCCTTTTCTTCCTCCGCGGTGGGTTCGTATTGTCAAAAGCTGTGAGCTATGAGCTCTCAGCCGGAGAGGGTACGCTGCGTCCATCGCTCGCCATCGGGCCTGCCTCGGCTTCAAGTCCTCGCATCTCAAAGAGCGTTCGTCCGCAGGTAGAACAGGTGCGCCGCACCACGTTTGGCACTTCGGCGGTGCGGTGATATTCTCGGTAGACGGTCGGGCTGGTGCGGTCGGTGGCAGGCCGTGGACGGAAGGATAAGGAGAGTTGGAGGCAGCGACTCTGCGGGCACGGCGGCGCGGCGAGCGTGGCTTTGGTGGGTTCGGTTGTTGGGGCGTTCAAGGAGATTCATTGCGTTCGAGAATTCTGCTGGATGTTCGAACGTGCGGAGCTTGCGAGGCTTAGCAGCGTCGCGCCGGCGATGCGGCGGACAGGAGCGGTGGCTTCGTTTGGAAAAAACGTGTTTGCCGCTGGCGGTGGGCTCTGGATGCTTGGGGTTGGCAGGGCTGGCGGCCAGTTTGCGGGCGAAGACGGGCTTCTTCGTTGATTTGGGTTCGGACATAATTGTGACCCTCCGTTGCGGTAACAACATGCACGCGGCTCCGGAAGTGGGCCGTTGAATTCCCGGGCGCAAGATAAGGTGTCGCGCAAGATAAGGTGTCGGGATGATTTTCTTGACATGGGACCGCGGATTGATAGTTTGGGTTCATGGGACGGGCACCACGGATCACTGAACCAGGCGTTGCCTATCACCTGCTGAACCGGCGGGTGATGCGGCTGCGGATGTTTGAGAAGCCGGCGGACTACGCGGCCTTTACGGAGGTGCTGGCCAAATCGCTGGGGCGGCCGGATGCACCGCAGTTGCTGGCGTATTGCCTGATGCCTAAACATTGGCATCTGGTGGCCTTGGCTGGGCCGCGGACGGAGCTATCCACCTGGATGCAGTGGGTGACGGTGACGCACACGCACCGCTGGCACGCCTTCCGTCACACAGCCGGCGAGGGGCCGCTGTATCAGGGGCGATTCAAGAGTTTTCCGGTGGAGGCCGACGCGCATTTTCTGGCGGTGTGCCGCTACGTGGAGGCCAACGCGGTGCGGGCCGGACTGGTGCAGCGGGCGGAGGACTGGCGGTGGTCCAGCCTGTGGTCGCGCAAGCACGGCGGCGATCTGCAGAGCCTGCTGGGCGACTGGCCGGTGGATCGGCCGCGGGACTGGCTGGCCCAGGTCAACCGGTCGATGCGCGAAGAGACGCTCAAGCGTGTGCGTGAGGCCGTCACGCGTGGTGCGCCACTGGGCGAGGACGCCTGGCGACAGCAGATGGCTGCCCGGCTGAAACTGGATCTGACCCTCCGCCCACGAGGCAGACCGCGCAAGCAGCCTCAATAGATCATCCTGATATCTCTGCTTTCCCACACCCGAGCATCGTCCGCCTGCGCGGCGTATTGCCGTATCGAGGCCGAACTCGTTAAGATTGGTCCGTATCCCCGTCCACTTCGGAAAGCCTTTTGGGAAGGGAACTGATGGATCCAAGCGAGAAGCGCGGCCACGAACGCAAGTCTGTGACGCTGGCATGCGGGCGTCGTCGGACTCGGTGTGGATTTCTGGCGCCGATGCGATCCGGCCGAACCATACCC
>JBJKSL010000352.1:0-4157 GCA_046704145.1 Phycisphaerae bacterium | reverse complement strand
GGATACAGCGTGACACCATTATGAGCACCTCGTCACCGGCCCGGTGACCAAAACGATCGTTGGTTTCCTTGAAGTGATCCAGATCGAACATCAGGCAGGTCAGGTCCGCATCATAACGCTCGGCAGCAGCGAACTCCCGGGCGACAACGTCGCTGAAGTATCGCCGATTGTACAGCCCGGTGAGCGGATCGCGCGAAGCCAGATCCTCCAACTGATGAGTGCGTTGCTGCACGCGCTCTTCCAACTCGGAGTTCAACCGCAGCATTTCATATTGCGCATCCGACAGACGCTGGGCCATGTCGTTGAATGCACGAGCCAGATCGCCAATCTCATCCTGCAAGGCGACGTCCGCCCGGGCATCCATCACGCCGCCGGCAAGCTCCTTGGCTGTACGCGATAACTCATTCAGCGGTGAAACCACCTTCCGCAAGGCCACCAGCGTGCACGAGGCGACCAGCAACAACAGCCCGATTGAAATCCCACGCAATCGCTCGCCGATCAGCAGCAACCACGTCTTCACCTGACCTGCGTCTGTACCCAGACGCAGGTAGCCGATGACCTTGCGCGAGGTTTCGGGCTGTCCCGGAACGGCGCTGTCGCCGTAAACAGGCACAATCACGTCGACACAGGACATCCCGCCCGCCATCCCGGCAATCGTCCTCGGGTCGCTTAGCGGTCCGAGACACAAGCGGTCGCCGTCACCGGTCACAAAGCCCTTCAGCAAACCGTTGATCTGCTCGCCGCTCGCCAGAACTCGCCCGCGCGCATCGCTGACCACCATGTACACGATGTCTTGCGTCCAAAGTGAGTCATTAAGCGCCCGCACGAGAGAAACCTTATCGTTGCGCGCCACTGCCGCTGAATTGGAACTGGCCAGCGTCTCCGCCCAGTTCAGCGTATGCTCCATCGCCCTTTTGTACATGGCATCGGCGGTCATCCGCAGGCTCAATCCAAGCCCGATAACCATCACCACCATGACCATCGCGATCACCAGCAGTGAAGCCTTGAACTGCAAGCTGCTCAGGGCCACACGCCACGGCCCCAGCCGGCTTGCCAGGTTATTGGACCTTTTTGTGAGATTGATGGACTGCACAACACCCGCCAGCCAATGTACTCAAGCAACATTGTTGCTGGGAACCACTCCCCGCGCCTCGCGAGAACCATACGATTCGTCCGCGCGGGGGAGCAAATGCCTCCTCGAACAGTTTCTGCCTTCTGCAAACGGCCAATCCCGAGGCGCATTCCGTGGACCGCCTCAGAGACACCGTTGCCAAGCACGCCGAGGAGAACCATGCTGGCCCGCCTGCGCAGGCGAGCCCTTATGCTCTATCGGTTTGCCGTTGAGGGGGAGTTAGAAGCTTGACTGAAACAGCGGCCTCCGAACACCAGAGGTCCGGGCACGGAGTCCAACCCGCTACCGCGATGCCCGGCCGGGCCATCCTCATGCGACTGGTTCGGCCTCCAAAACGCGCCCGGCACCCCCGCTCGCTTTGGCACGCCAGTTGCCGGAAGGTTTTCTGACGCAAGTCTTTTATTAGCAAAGTGCTAAGTTTAATTTGACCGACCCCAAAATAGGTGTTATATATCCTGGTCTGCACTGGTGAGAGCGAACGCTTGGGATAGCAGTTTCCCCCACGTAAATCATGGACTGGCTTGAGCTTAAGGCCGGCAGTTCCTGTCGGCGTGCGGGGCGTACAGTCCGGATGAGGTCGCGATTTGGCGCTGGTCGACCGGGAAATCTTGAAACGACAGGTTCGCGATGCGGTCGATATTGTGGACCTGATCGGCAGCTACGTCACGCTCCGAAGAGCGGGTTCTGCCTTCAAGGGGCTATGTCCTTTTCACCAGGAAAAGACGCCGTCGTTCACGGTTTCGCAGACGCGGCAGACCTTTAAGTGCTTCGGCTGTGGCGCCGGAGGGGATGTCTTCAGCTTCGTGCAACTGCGGGAAAACCTCAGCTTTCCCGAAGCTATGCGAATGCTCGCCGACCGTGCGGGCATCTCGCTCGAAGCGTTCCACGATAAGAGCCACAGCGGGCCGGGCAAGCAGGATCTGGCCCGCGTAAACCAGTGGGCGCAGGATTACTTTCGCGAACTCTATCTCGGGCCACAGGGACAAGCGGCCCGGGACTACGTCGAACGGAGGGGCATTTCGGCGGAAATGGTCGAGGCCTTTGGTCTCGGCTTTGCCCTGGACAGTTACGAGGGCCTGATGACCAAGGCCCAGGCGGCTCGGATCGCTCCGCCCCTGCTTGAGGCTGCCGGCCTGGTCAAACGCAACAATCGCGGCGGGTGCTATGACACCTTCCGCAATCGGCTCATGTTCCCGATTGTCGACGCCACCGGCCGCATCATCGGCTTCGGCGGCCGGACTCTCGGGGACGATCCGGCCAAGTACCTGAACAGCCCGGCCACGGCTCTCTTCGACAAGAGCACCAGCCTGTTCGGGCTGAACCTGGCCCGCCAGGCAATGGCCAAAGCCGAACGGGCCATCGTGGTCGAAGGATATACGGACTGCATCATGGCCCACCAGTTCGGCTTTACCGAGACGGTGGCCACCCTGGGAACGGCCATGACCGAGGCGCATGCCGCCGGTTTGCGACGTTATACGGACCGGCTGGTACTCCTGTTTGACTCCGACGAAGCAGGCCAGCGCGCCGCAGACCGCGCAATTGCAGTGACATTGACTAGCGGACTCGACGTTTCGTTGGCAAAAGTGCCAGAGGGAAAGGATCCCTGCGATTACCTGTTACTCGCAGGCCAAGAGGGACTGGACAACGTATTGAAACAGAGTGTCGCAGCGCTAGAATTCAAGTGGAATCTGGTAGCCGCGGAGTATAAGTCCAGTCAGACCGGCCCTGGTCGGCGGCGAGCCATGGAGGCTTATCTGCAGCAGTTGGCTACGTGGCTGGGACGGGGGGTGATCGATCCGATCCAGAAGGGGCTGCTCGTCAACCAACTGAGCAAGGTGCTCTCGCTCCCGGTGGAAGAATTGCACCGCCAGTTGGATCGGATGGCCAGCGCCAGGTCCCCGCGGACGGCTGCGGAAGACACTGCTGGGCAGGTCGCCGAGCCGAATGTCGAGCCGGGCGAGGTGTCCGTTTCGGGTGCTGAGCAGCGGGCCCTGATTGAAGTGCTTGAGGTTCTGCTCAACGATCCGGCACTGTTTGCCAACGTTGAGAACTTCTTCGAGCCGACCGCCATTCGTGATCGTCGAGTGGCCGCTGTCGGCGTGGAACTCGTGAACGTGTTGCGATCGGGGGAGCCGCTGAATATCAGCGAATTGATCGGCAGGTTCGAGTCTCCCGATTACGGCCGGATCATTACCGACCTGCAGGCCCGCGGCGAACGCCGGGGACAGTTTCAATCGGTAATGGAAGGAGCGGCGTTGTGCCTGAACGCCCGGCGACGCGATCGAGCAGCGATAGTAACCGAAAACGAAGACGAACGACTTGCGGCCTTGGCTGAATTGGCCAGGAACCCACGTTTCTCGACCATCAAGGCACGCAAGAGATTCTTATAGAGAGCGGTCGGCGTCAGCGTTGCCGACCAATGACAGCGTAGGCCCGCTCGGGCGAGATCCCGGATGGCGGACCGATTCAGACAAGCAAGAACGTCACGGAGAGACAGTAGATGTCAGACGACTATCGTCCCACGACGGACGCGATCAACCTGGCGATTGACTCGCTGCTGGTGCGGGCCAAGGACCGCAAGTACCTCACCTGGGAAGAGATGAACGAAATCCTTCCCGACGAGGCTATCTGCCCAGACGCACTGGAAACGATCATGATGACCCTCGAATCCAAGGGCATCGACATGATCGACGAGTTGGAAGCGGACCGGCTGGGCATCCGGCGGGACGGCAAGACCGCCACTACCCCGCGCAAGTCGGCATCGGCACTCTCCGTGGCAGAGAAGGCCCTGGAAAAGGACGACTCGCCAACCCCCGGCGACGAGAGCGGCTCGCGACGAATTGATGACCCTGTCCGCATGTATCTGACGCAGATGGGCGAGATCCCCCTGCTCACCCGGGCGGAGGAAATCGCGCTGGCCAAGAAGATCGAGCTCACGCGGATGGCCTTCCGCAAGCTCGTGCTTGAGAGCGATTTCTGCATCGCCCAGGCCGTCGACATCCTGCAGCAGGTCTCCGACGGCCGC
>JBJKSL010000351.1:0-4949 GCA_046704145.1 Phycisphaerae bacterium | reverse complement strand
GACTCGACCACCGGCTGCTGGCGGTACGGGTGCAGGTCCTCACCGTTTTCGTGCGCACTCTTGCCTTCGGCCCGGGCCAGAAAGCCGCTGATCAGCCGGCCCAGGATCTCCGGCTCCAGCAGAAAGGCATCGTGCCCGTAGGGCGAGGTGATCTCGCTGTAAGATACGTCTTTGCCGCTGGCGAGCAGCGCATCGACGATCTGCCGCGACTGCGTGGACGTGAACAGCCAGTCGCTCGAAAAACTGATGACCAGGAACTTGGCCAGTGCAGGCTTGAAGGCCTGTTCGAGCGAGCCGCTTCTGGAAGCCAGATCGTAATAGTCGACCGCCTTGGTGATGTAGAGGTAACTGTCGGCGTCGAACCGCTCGACAAAAGCGCGACCCTGGTGATCGAGATAAGTCTCGACCGAGAACTCGCTGGTGAAATCAAACTTGTACGAGTCGGCGTTGCGCAGCTCACGGCCGAACTTCTCGTGCATGCCCTGCTCGGACAAATACGTGATGTGCCCGACCATGCGTGCGATGGCCAGCCCGCGATCGGGTGCCGGACCTTCGTGGTACTGGCCGTCGGCGAAGTTCGGGTCGGCGAGTATGGCGTTACGGCCGACAGCATCGAAGGCAATCGACTGCGCGTTGAGCCGAGCAGTGGTCGCGATGGGTATGGCCGAGGCGACGCTTTCCGGATAACGCACGGTCCATTCGAGCACCTGCATGCCGCCCATCGATCCGCCGGTCACGCAGAGCAGCCGCTCGATGCCGAGATGTTCGATGAGCCGCTTCTGGACTTTGACCATGTCCTCGACGGTGATGACCGGGAAGTCCAGGCCCCACGGCTTGCCGGTGGCCGGATTGATGCTGGACGGACCGGTCGTCCCCGTGCAGCCGCCCAGCACGTTGGAGCAGATTACGTAGTACTTGTTGGTGTCGATGCCCTTGCCCGGGCCGACCATGATCTCCCACCAGCCAGGCTTGCGATCATTGGGTGCGTAATAGCCGGCCACGTGCGAGTCGCCGGTCAGGGCGTGGCAGATCAGCACCGCGTTGGACCGCTCGGCGTTGAGCGTGCCGTAGGTCTCGTAGGCCACCTCGATGGGGCCAAGGCTCCGGCCGCACTCCAGCCTCAGCTCGTCGCCGGGCTTATCGAACAGCCGTACGGTCTGCGTCTGCACGATGCCGACGGAGTTGGCAAGACGATCCTGTTTGTGCTCGGTTACAGCAGTGGTCACGGCCGAAGTATACACCAAAAATGGTAGCCAATCAGCCAAGCCCAGGACTTGTACGTCGAAAGTCTCGTCCGCTTTTGGCACAGGCCTCAAGCCGGCAGTTCCGGGTATCGCGAGCCGATCAACCGCCGATCCTCCTCGCTCAGAGCGGAAAGCAGCACGGGTTTGTCCTGCGGCCGGGTCTGCTTCTGGTTGATCTCACCCAGCAGCGACCAACTGCGGGTCATGTCCCTGGGCTCATGGGCAGGCAGATCGTAGCGGGTGAAATCGATGACCATCTCCGGCGAGCCAGCCTGCCAGTCGCGCAGCAAGGCCAAGCGGAACGCGCGGTTCATGAACCAGCGGATCTCCAGATTGGCGTCCGATCCGCCGATGCCCGTACCCCGCTGCACGAAGCGGTAGTTGACATCCTTGTTGTCCCGATATTGCCGCCGCCACGCCTGGCCAAACTCGCCCTGCGTCACGCAAACCGCCTCAGGCCAGCGTTTGCGAATGCCCTGCAACCACGCAGTCATGACTTCAAGATGACCGATCTGCGGTACGAGAGAGATTTCCCAACAGTTCGTAACCCAGCCAAAGCCGTTCAGCTTGAATCCCGCATCAAAGTGTACGCCCGTACACTCCAGCATCTGCCGCAGTCCTTTCTCCGGCCCGTGATGGCCGATGGTCTCTATAGGGCCGACGCCCATGCGGCTGCAAAAACCATCCTTAAAGCCCTCGCGGCGGGCGGCAAGGAAATCGCAAGTCCAACCGTCAAGGTTCACGCAATCAATGAAGTCGCCCTTGCCCTGGGCCGGTTTGCAGAAGTGCTCGCGGGAAGGATAGTACGGGTAGCTGATGGAGCCGTCGCCGTCCTGGTTGTCGATGGCGAACTGGCTCCAGATGTTGCCCTGGCAGACGTGAACATCCTCGTTTTGGGCGAGGTACTGCAGGTTCTCCGCAGCCAGGAAACCGGCCACCACGCTGCCGGGCCGAAATCGCCCGCCCACGATGTCGGCGGCCATCTGCAGACCGTCGTGCAGATCGCGGCTGACCTGTTCGCGCGTGTTGTAGGCATTGGCGAAGTAGCCCCCGGGGATAAAGGTGACATCGTCGCCAAACTCGTCGTGGTAGCCTTTGACCATGCGGCGAATCTCGCGGTAGTTGGGCCGCTGGTCCTGCAGGGCCCGCCAGCTGAACGCCCAGGTCATGCGCGCCCCCGGCCAGCCCTTGCCAAACGCCTCGCGAAAGGCGCGGACGTTGGCCGGCGTGTGCCGGTCGTTCTCGTCGAAGCCGGCGGTCTTGTCACGAGTGATCTCGATCTGGTTGACGCGGATAATGCTGTTGAAGGTGAGCCAGCGGTTGCCCGGCAGTTGGGGAACTCTCGCCAATGCCGGGGCCGGCTGACTGCTCTGGCCGAAGGCCGAACGGCCAAAAGCCAACGCAGTACCCGTCGCGGCCGCGGCTTGAAGCATGCTCCGCCGCGTAATCTCAGTAGGGACTCGGTGGGTGCTCATCAGGGAACCTCCTTCGCAAGAACAGGCTGATTGTCCCGCAAAACAAGGCGATAGTGCAAGGCCAGCGGCGGCGGGCTTGCGATACAGGCCGGCGGGAGTACACTCAGCTTGAGAAAGAAGCGTGAAGTGCCTATGCAGGAACCGCTTGACCCACAAAAGGAACTCGGCCTCGCTCGCGAGCAGTTGCCGCGGCACATCGCCATCATCATGGACGGCAACGGGCGATGGGCCAACCAGCGCGGGCAGGCTCGCATCTTCGGCCATGCCCAGGGGGCGGCCAACGTGCGCGAGATCGTCACGCACTGCGCGCGGCTGGGACTGACCGCCCTGACCCTCTACAGCTTCAGCACGGAAAACTGGAAGCGGCCCAAGGGCGAGATCGACGCGCTCATGGAGCTTTATGCCGATTATCTGGCTCGCGAGCGGCAGACCTGCATGGAGAACAACGTTCGGCTGATCCAGATCGGCCGGCGCGAAGGCTTGCCCGAGCCGGTGCTGCGCGAGTTGGACAGGACGCAGGAGACCACGCGCGCGAACAGCGGGCTCAAGCTGTGCCTGGCCATCAACTACGGCTCGCGGCAGGAGATCACCGACGCCGTCCGCTCCATCGCCCGCAAGGTGGCCGCCGGGCAAATCGACCCGGACTCCATCACAGAAGCCACCATCAGCGGCGAGCTCTACACGGCGGGTATTCCCGACCCGGACCTGCTGGTTCGCACCGCCGGCGAGATGCGCATCAGCAACTACCTGCTGTGGCAGATCAGCTATGCCGAGCTGTTCGTGTGCGACGTGCTCTGGCCAGACTTCCGCAAGGAACATCTCAACGATGCCATCCGCAGTTACGCGGTCCGCCAGCGGCGATTCGGCGCGGTGCTGACGGACTCTCGGCAGGATGCACCTTCGTGAATCACACTGCTTCTGACCCCAGGGATTGATACCCATCCGGGTATTATTATGCGCGGCGGTCGACGCGTAACTTTACGATCCACAGGTGCCTTGGCCGCCGCCCGGAGCGCGTATTCAAAACGTAATCGGTATGAGATCCCTGGGCTTTGAGAGTTCCTTCTCTCCAGAGGCTCTAATTGGAATCCCACGGCCTCTGCGGGCATAATGCGTTCATGGCTCGGCGGAAGTTGGCGCCATCACTGGGAGACGTACATTCGAGCGTCCGCATCGGTGCGGGGCCGAGCTTCTGGCGACGTTTGCTCACCTTTACCGGGCCGGCCTTTCTCGTCTCCGTCGGCTACATGGACCCCGGCAACTGGGCGACGGATCTGGCGGGTGGCTCGCAGTTCGGCTACCAGCTCATCTGGGTCATCCTGCTGTCCAACCTGATGGCCATCGTCCTCCAGACACTGGCGGCAAGGCTGGGGATTGTGGCCCGCCGGGATCTGGCCCAGGCCTGCCGCGACCATTACCCTCCCGCAGTCGTGGCCACCCTGTGGATCGTATGCGAGGTAGCCATCGCCGCCTGCGACCTTGCGGAGTTGCTCGGATCGGCTATCGCCTTGCACCTGCTGTTCGGCATTCCTCTGCTGTGGGGCGTGTTCATCACCGCGTTCGACGTGTTGCTGTTGCTGGCCCTGCAGTCGTACGGCATACGGCGGATCGAAGCGGTGATCGTCTCGCTGGTGGCCACCATCGGCTTGTGTTTTCTGATGGAAATGTTCCTCTCCAAGCCACCGCTCGGCGCGATACTGACCGGCTTCGTGCCCGGCAACCTGACCGGCGGCAAGCTCTACCTGGCCATCGGCATCATCGGTGCGACGGTGATGCCGCACAACCTCTACCTGCATTCGGCGTTGGTGCAATCACGAGCGGTCGACAGTACGCGGCAGGGTGTCAAGGAAGCGGCCGGTTTCAACCTGATCGACTCGGTCGTGGCGCTCAACGCGGCGTTTTTTGTGAACGCAGCCATCCTCATTCTCGCGGCGGCGACATTCTTCCGCGCGGGTTTGCATCAAGTCGCCTCGCTGCAGGACGCCCACGCGCTGCTCGCGCCGCTATTGGGCAGTACGCTGGCTCCAATTCTGTTTGCGGTGGCGTTGCTGGCCGCCGGGCAGTCCTCGACTATCACCGGCACGATGGCCGGGCAGATCGTGATGGAGGGTTTCGTTTCCTTGCGGTTGAGGCCGTGGCTGCGGCGGCTGATTACACGTCTGATCGCGGTCGCACCTGCTGTAGCTGTGATCTGGTGGAGAGGCTCGCGCGGGGCTGACGATTTGCTGAT
>JBJKSL010000350.1:0-3549 GCA_046704145.1 Phycisphaerae bacterium | reverse complement strand
GGCGACGACCGCAGCCTGATAGCCGTCAAAGAAGAGCTTACGTAGCTCGTCCAGTGAGGGATAGACGTTGCCGGCGGGGTCGTCCTGGCACTCGGTGCCGAAGGTGAAAAGGGCCTGGTAGTTGGGCGGGCAGGCCGTCGGCCCGACCGGCTGGTTGAGGTTCTGCATGATGCGGCTGGGATACAACGACAGGTGGCCAAGGATGAAGGCCGGGTGATTGGCCTTGATCTCCACCCCGCCCGGCCGGGCAAAGCGGGCGTAGTTTTCGGCGGTGACGCCGGCCAGTAGTCGTTCGGCGTACGTGAGGCAAAGCTTGGCCCCGGCAGTTACGATTTGAGCTACGCGTTGCATATCGGCTCTCCTTCCTGTTGGCATCGTTTTGCAGAACAGATGCGAGATTATCGCTTGGACGGCCGAGTTGTTCCAGCCGAACGGGGGCGGCCTCGAAAGGCGGTAGCTTCGTTTGTGCGCAGGGGATGTGATGCCAAGATTTTGATCTGCGTGCATATCCCCCTTGCGAGGTGCGAAAAATGGGGCACCCGCACAGGATCGGTCTGGTAATCGCGGTCCTTGTAAGGGATGCTTATGATATCCCACGGATTGGTATCCGTGGGCTTTGGTCTTCTAAACCAGACGTGTTGCCCGGTTGGGGCCTGTGGGGTTTGATCTTCTGGGCCGGACGTGCCGCCCATTTCATGCGGCTACTCTGTCGCTGGTGCCCAGCAGAAGGAGTTGACTTATGAAGAGGCTGCTGCTTTGCCTGCTGATGAGCTTGTTGGCCAGCACCGCTTATGCCCGGGAATGGTTCGTGCGGCAAGCAGATCCCCAGGCCTCTGACACCGCCGACGGTTCGAGCGATCACCCGCTCCGCACCATCAATGCCGCGGCCCAACTCGCTCAGCCGGGGGATGTGGTCACCGTCGGTGCCGGCATCTACCACGAATGGGTTTCGCCCGCGCGCGGGGGCAGTGGCGACAAACCCATCGTGTATCGCTCGGTGCCGGAGCATGCTGCCATCGTTCGCGGGACCGACGTGCTCGACGCGCAGTGGCAAGCAGTGGCCGATGCGCCCGGCGTCTTTGCCGCGCCGCTGCCGCAGAAGGCGTTTATCTTCGGCAACCCGTTCGTCCGACCGCCGGAGCCGGCGAAGAAACAGCCCGAATGGGTACGCAAGTGCGACGCGCTGGTGTTCCTCAACGATCGGCCGCTGAACCAGGTGGTCACGCGGGAGCAGTTGGTCCAGACGCCGGGCAGTTGGTTGTCGAGCGATGACGGGCAGCAGTTACTCGTCCATCTGCAGAGCAACGCCGCCCCGCCCTCCGGCGCGATCGAGATCACGACTCGCGACCGCATCTTTGCCCCTCACCGCCGCGCCTTGAGCTGCATTCACGTCGAGGGTTTCGTCTTCGAGCGTTGCGCAAGTCGGCCCGGCTGGCCGCAGTTGGGTGCCCTCAGCGTCCGCACTGGGAGCTTTTGGGTTATCCGCAACAACATCGTGCGCTGCACGACTGGAAAAGGCATCGACTGCGGCAGCGAGACGTGGAACCCTGAGTCGCTGGCCTACACCGAGGCTGCGGACAGGCGACTGCTCATCGGCGGGGGTCACCTGGTCGAAAGTAACGTCGTCACCGACAACGCCCAATGCGGCATTGCCGCCTGGAACACTTACCGCGTCCGCATCATCGGCAACATCATCCGCGACAACGCCGCCCGTGGCGCCGAGAAGCCGATCAACTTCCTGGCCGATGCCGAGGCCGCCGGCATCAAAGTCCACGCCTTCCGCGATGGCCTGATCGAGGGCAACCTCGTGGTCAACAACTCGTCGTTCGGCATCTGGCTGGACAACGGCTGGGAGAACGCCCGCGTCACTCGCAATGTGTGCATCAGCAACCGCGGGGCCGGCATCTTCGTCGAACTGGGCTTCGGGCCGGCGCTGGTAGATAACAACGTCTCGGCCGCCAACACGCTCCTGTGGAATCCTTACTTCGGCGACGGGATCTATGCTCACGATGCATCCAACGTCACCATCGTACACAACACATTGTTGGAGAACGCTCACTTTGGGCTGCAGCAGCTCGTGGTGACCGAGCGATCCTACGCGAACAGGCGTCTCTGCGAGGCCTCCAACGAAACGATCAACGGCAATCTTTTCTACGGCAATCACGATGCGGCCATCTCGCTGCCGCTGGATTCGGTGCGCTCGCGCTATAACCACTCGGACTACAACGCCATCGAGGCTGGCACAAGTTTCATCATCAACAGCAACGAACGCCGTATTCCCAAGGACGAGATTCGCAAAGCCTGTCGCGAGTATCTGAAGGCGGCACAGGTGCCGGAGGATCAGTGCCCGGACCTGTCGGATCCCAAGCGTTTGCCGAAGCTGTCGCTGCCGGCCTGGCGGGTGGTGATGCAGATGGATCAGAACAGCACACCACTGCCGGCGAAGTTCCACATGCATCTCGACCAAAGCAAAACGCCGGTGTTACAGATCGATCTGCCGACGGCCGACGCCATCCCCGTGGTGCCTGCGGGCCCGGGTGACGATTTCGATCTGCTCGGGCAGCCCGTGAAAAATGGCAAACCTCTTGCCGGCGCGATCCAGCATCTGCAAGCGGGAAGTCAGACCATCAGTCTATGGCCACTGCCCGCGGCATCGCGACCCGGGTCTTAATCCATTTACGAGCACACATAGAGATCCCACGGATTGGAATCCGTGGGCTTGGAGTGCGCTCATTTATTTCTCGGGTAGATCTTTCACGCGTTCGGCGACTGGGGCGATGGGGGGCAGGCCGTTTTCGGGCTTGTCCATGTACCAGTAGGCGGTGGCGCAGTGATCGTCGATGCGTTCCATGACCTCGGCGCGTCGCGGGTTGGCTTTGAGTTCCTCCACCGTGTAGTACTCGCCGCCTTTTCCGGCCTTCATGAACTTGAGGCTGGGGTCCTTGGCCAAGGCGTCCAGCATCAGCTGATAGCTGGGGCCGCCCATGACCTGGATGGTTACGCGGATGTCCTTGTGGAACCAGACCGGGTCGGGCACGTGGAAGCGGTAGAAGCCGTAAGCCTTGTTGTCCTTGCCGACGAAGGGGTTGCCGGTGAACATCTGGCTAAACACGCCCTGGCCATAGCCGTCGCCGATGTAGTCTTCGGTGCCGGTGCCACAGAGGGTGGGGTGCTCGTTGTCGCCGTCGAGGTAGACCTTCACTTCGCCCTCGCCCCACCAGAAGTTGGTCATGCTGGGGTGCAATCGCACGCCGAGGTTGCAGCCGAGGAAGCGGCCGTGGCCCTCGACCTTGGGCAGGATGGTCATGTCCTGGCGGACTGTCGTGTAGTTCTCCCGCCGCCAGTACGAATGGAAGTAGAGCATGTCGTCGCCGTGCTTCTCGCCGAGGGTGGCGGCCACGTCGTAATAGATGCCGTTGTTCTTGCTCGACTCGTTGATGAGAACGATCTTGGCGCTCTTATGGAAGGGCATGGGCACGAAGCAGTTGAACGAGCGGGCTTCCGGTGAAGCGAAGCAGGCGTTCTGGAAGGTGCACATGTGGCCGAGGC
>JBJKSL010000349.1:0-4229 GCA_046704145.1 Phycisphaerae bacterium | reverse complement strand
GGCAGAGTTCACGAAATCATGCGCGAGTTCGTGGCTCGCGTGCCCGGCTCGCTGATCGAAAAGAAGACCGCCGGCCTCGTCTGGCACTATCGACATGCCGAGCCGGAGTTCGCTTCGCACTCGGCACGCGAGCTGCGCATGGACCTGGTTTCCGTGCTCTCCAATCTGCCGGTTGAGGTACTGCAGGGCGACAAGGTCATCGAGGTGCGTCTGCAAGGCGTGCACAAAGGCGTGGTGGTCACGCGAGTGCTGGGCGAAAACCCAAGCGGAACTATCGTAGCCATGGGCGATGACCGCACGGACGAAGACATGTTCACCGCCCTGCCGCCCGACAGCTACACCTTCCACGTCGGACCTCAGTCGACCAAGGCCCGGTACACGCTGTCCAGCACACGTGCAGCGCGCGACTTCCTCCGTCGGCTGCTCTGATCTCGCTTCCTGGATCGCTATTCGCAATTCGGCGGCGTTTTTCATGCAGGACCGGCAAGATGCCGGTCCCACACAAAAGAAAGCGCTGCGTATTTGCGAATGATGATCTAGCAGCCTTCACTTCGCTGGAAGAGCAGGCTGTTTCTTCGCCGGTGCGGTCTGAGGCGGTGAGGGCCGATCGAAGCCGGCGGCCTCCGTCGCCTTGCGGATCTCATTGGCGCGGGCTGCGTTCTCCACAGCGTCGAACTCACCAACGCAAACCAGCATCGGGGCTTGATACAGTGGCGGACACCAGCCGCGCAGCAGCGTGAATTGCTGCTGACGTATCGTGAAGTGAAAACGTCCGTGCAGTCGGCCCCCTTCAGGAGCCTTCAGCACGGCAATGCCGCTCCAACTGCGAGCACGTCGCTGGTCGGGCCCCAACGTCTGCACCGTGCGGACGGTATCGCCCTTGAGCTTGTACAGTCGCGAACTGCCCGCCGGCAGACCGTCGAGCACCAGCGACATCTCCCAATCGGTGTCGAACGCTCGGCCGAGCAGCGAACCGGCATGATACCGTAAGGCGATAACTAGCTGCCCGTTCGGCTCGAGAACGTACCACGCCTCGGAAATGGGGACATTCTGTATTAGCGGCTCGGGATCCGGCAGATCGGACCGCATGAGGGGCACGAGCTTAACGCTACCACCACCGCTGCAGCCCGCGAGCAGACTTAGCGAACACGCAAGCAAGAGGCTTACGCCAAGCACCGAATAGCAGCTGCGCCTTCTCATACCGATTACATTTGAAACTCGTGCCTGCCGCGGCGTCCCAAACACCGTGCGTAATAGATTTATGGGCACGTCGCCGCGCGCTATCCTCAGTGCGGCATCGGGAACTGCTTGCAGAGCTCAAGCACCTTATTCCGCACTTGGCCTACCACGCTCTCACTGCCACGACCGGCCAGAACTTCATGGATCAGTCCGGCCACCGTCCGCATTTCGCCCACGCCAAGGCCGCGAGTGGTCACCGCAGGCGTGCCGATACGCAAGCCGGAGGTCTCAGTCGGTTTACGCTCGTCGAACGGGATCATGTTCTTGTTGACGATCAACCCGGCAGACTCCAGCCACGATTCCGCCTGCTTGCCGGTGATGTCGGCGTGCACTTGGCGAAGATCGACCAGCATCAGGTGATTGTCCGTACCGCCGGACACCAGCCGATACCCGCAGCCGACCAAAGCCTCGGCCAGAGCGTGAGCATTAGCCAGGATCCGCTCTTGATAATCCTTGAACTCCGGCCGCAACGCCTCGCCAAACGCCACCGCCTTGCCGGCAATGACGTGCATCAGCGGCCCGCCCTGAATCCCCGGGAAGATCCGCGAATCGATGGCCTTGGCGTACTCGGCCTTGCACATGATCATGCCGGCCCGCGGACCGCGCAAGGTCTTGTGCGTTGTGGTCGTAACGAAGTCCGCGTGCGGCACCGGCGAGGGATGCAGGCCGGTGGCGACCATGCCCGCAATATGGGCGATGTCAGCCATCAGGTACGCACCGACCTCCTTGGCAATACGCCCGAACGCGGCAAAGTCGATGGTCCGCGGATAAGCCGAGGCACCGGTAACGATCATGCGCGGCTTGCACTGCTGGGCCATCTCGAGAATGCCGTCGTAATCGAAAACTTCCTTCTCGCGGCTGACACCGTAGTGCACGATGTTGTAGAACTTGCCGCTGAAGTTGGCCTTGAGCCCGTGGCTGAGGTGCCCGCCGTGAGCCAGATCCAGAGACAGAATTGTGTCACCCGGATCGAGGACGGCCATATAGACCGCCATGTTCGCCTGGCTGCCGGAATGCGGCTGAACATTCACGTGGTCGCAGCCGAAAAGCTGCTTGGCTCGATCGCGGGCGAGGTCTTCCACCTGGTCCACGAACTCGCAACCGCCGTAGTAGCGTTTGCCCGGGTAGCCCTCGGCGTACTTGTTGGTGAGCACCGAGCCGACGGCCTCCAGGACGGCTCGCGACACGTGGTTCTCCGAGGCGATCAGTTCGAGGCAGTTGGCCTGACGCTCAACCTCGGCCACCATAACGCGATAGACCTCGGGATCCTGTCGAGCAATGGCGGGAAATTCGCATGCTTCCATGACGGCTATCCTTCCTGGCAAACGCAAGTCCTGCAACCAAAATATGTTAGCAACCGAAAACCTCTGCGGCCCGTGGCAACTTAGGGGTCTTTGATATCTGGAACGCGGCCAAAATGCAAACCGCTAACCCTGCGCTCCGCACCGGAGCCAGCCCGCTTGGCGGTGTCGGCCGAGCAGTTAACCAAAGCAAACGGCGGGGCTGCACTCCCCGCCGCTCGCGAAAACCTCAATCTGAAGCTCGAAACCAGACCCTCGGAATCGGGCCCCAGATTTACTTCGGCCGCTGCTCCAGCGGCACGTAGCTTCGCTTGTTCTGGCCGGTGTAGATCTGCCGCGGACGGTGGATGCGCGAGTCGGGATTGAGGTGCTGCTCGCGCCAGTTGGCGATCCAGCCGGGCATTCGGCCGATGGCAAATATCACCGGGAACATATTCAGCGGGATGCCGATCGCCCGCATGATGATTCCACTATAGAAGTCCACGTTCGGGTACAGCTTGCGGCTGACGAAGTACTCGTCGCTGAGGGCCGCCGCTTCCAACTTCAGAGCAATATCCAGCAGCGGGTCGTTGATCCCCATCTTGCTCAGCAGCCGATCACACGATTCCTTGATGATCCGGGCTCGCGGATCGTAGTTCTTGTAGACGCGGTGACCGAAGCCCATCAGGCGAATCTTCGAGCTCTTGTCCTTCACCATGCCGATGAACTTCTCCACCGGCTCGCCCGAGTCGCGAATCTGCAGCAGCATCTGAATGACCGCCTGGTTCGCACCACCATGCAGCGGCCCCCACAGGGCACAAACGCCCGAAGCCACCGACGCATACAGATTCGCCTGGCTGGAGCCAACCATGCGCACCGTCGAGGTCGAGCAATTCTGTTCGTGATCCGCATGCAGAATCAGTATCTGCCGCATGGCATCGATCACTTCCCGGCTCGGCTCGTACGGGCGGTTCGGCATGCTGAACATCATGTGCAGAAAATTGGGCACGTACTGCAGTTCCGGCCGCGGATAGATCATGGGCTGGCCGATCGACTTCTTGTACGACGCGGCTGCGACCGTGCGGACCTTGCTCATCAGCCGAGCGGCGGCATCCGCAAAGTTGCCGTCGTCCTCAGCCTGCAGCAGTGCCGGCTGATAACAACCCATGGAGTTCACCATCGCCGATAGAATGGCCATCGGGTGGGCACTGGGCGGGAAACCCTCAAAGTGATGCCGCATGTCCTCGTGGATGAACTCATTCGCGCTGAGCAGGTTGCGAAACTCACGCAACTGAGTCGGTGACGGCAATTCGCCGAAGATCAAAAGGTAGGACGTTTCGACGAATGTGGAATGCTCTGCCAGTTCCTCGATCGGGTACCCGCGGTAACGCAGAATCCCTTTGTCGCCGTCGATAAAGGTAATGGCACTCTGGCAGGAGCCGGTGTTGCTGTAGCCCTCGTCGAGCGTGACCAAGCCGCTCTGAGCCCGCAGCTTGCTGACGTCGATCCCGACCTCATTTTCCGTGCCGACTACGACCGGCAGCTCATAGCTCTTGCCTTTGTAGGTAAGTACTGCTTTATCGTTGCTCATTGGGGTTCCTCATGACAGTTCTTGACAATCCAGTCGCCGGCCTAGGGGGCTAGCCGGTACTCCGTCCGACAGATTCTGGCGGGCATTATCATAGTCGACCGGCGTTGTCTTTGAAACCC
>JBJKSL010000348.1:0-13708 GCA_046704145.1 Phycisphaerae bacterium | reverse complement strand
GCCATGACCTCTCGATAGAACGGCGTGTCCTGCAGCACACTGATGTCCACCTTCAGGCCGCTCGGAAAGTGCAGCATGCTGGCGATGCTGTGGGCATCTGCTGCCAGACGGAAAGACTCCTCGTCAGCGCACAAATCCTTGTGCCACTTTCGGGCAAGTCTGACGGCGTCATCGGCGTTCATGTTCACGACGATGTCGATATCGAGACTTGTGATCGGCTCTCCGTGAAGAGCTGAGGCTATTGAGCCGGTGAGGGCATGGACGATGCCTTCGGAGTCCAGATCAGCGGAGAGTCTGGAAATCAAAGAAAGCATGGACATGTCGTTCACGGCTGCCTCCCTTGCGAGATACGATCTCGCCTGATTGGAGCGAGGGCGTCGGTTTGCGAGCACAACAGCAATAATTTGTGGCTCGGACTGCGCGTGGCTGCAAGATGCGCCTGTAGCAGACGGTCGCGATCTGCCGGAGTCATAGCGCGCAACCTTGCGTCGGTCATCTCGCAAATCCTAAGTAGTTTTTCGCCCAGAATGTTGTCCATTTGACAGTCCCGCCTTCCTATCGCCTGGCGTCCATGGCTGCGGAGCGCGTTTTCTTACCAGAGTCCTTGGGTTTCGTATTCTCGTCCACCGGGCGGCGTTGCTTGGGGATCTCGATGGCGCGTTTGCCGCTTAGGTACTGGCCGGTGAGGGATGCTTTGGCCTTTTCGATCTCGTGGATGGTGCCCATGGCGATGACGTGGCCGCCGCGGACGCCGGGGCCGGGGCCGAAGTCGACGATCATGTCGGACTCACGCATGGTTTCCTCGTCGTGCTCGACGACTATGACGGTGTTGCCCATGTCCCGCAGACGCTGGAGGCTTGCGAGCAGTTGCTTGTTGTCGCGCGGATGCAGGCCGATGCTGGGCTCGTCCAAGACGTAGAGCACGCCCACGAGTCCGCTGCCGATCTGGCCGGCCAAGCGGATACGTTGTGATTCGCCGCCGCTGAGGGTTGGTGCGGTGCGTTCGAGGGTGAGGTAATCGAGCCCGACGTTGACCAGGAATTCCAGGCGCGCCCGCACCTCCTTGAGGACCTCGGCGGCGATGATGGCCTCGGTGGCGGTCAGTTCGAGCGAGTCGAAGAAGGCGTGTGCCTGCTTGACGGACATGGCGCAGACTTCGGGCAGGGACTTGCCGCCCACGCGGACGGCCCTGGCCTGCGGATTCAGGCGCGTGCCGCCGCAGGACTCGCACTGGCGGTGCCGCATGTACTTTTCGTAATAGCGGCGGATGAAGCCGGCCTTGGCCTGCTTGTACTTGCTCTTGAGTTCGGCGATGACGCCTTCGAACTTGTCGCCGTGCTTCCAGACCGCCCCGCCGCTGTGCCGCCAGTCGAAGGTAATGTGCTCGTCGCCCGTGCCGTAGAGCAGAGCCTTGCGAGCCTTGGCGGGCAGTTTGTTCCACGGCTGATTGATGTCGAAGCCGACGTGGCGGGCGACGCCCTCGTAGATGTGCCGTCGCCAACGGCCGGGTCGATGCCGCATGAGCACTACGCAGGGTGCGTAGAAGGGCAGGGTTTTGTCGGGGATCAGCAGATCGGGATCGAAGTCGTGCACGGTGCCGATGCCGTCGCAATTGAGGCACATGCCGGTTGGCGAGTTGAAGCTGAACAACTGGGGCGAGGGGGCGTCGAAGCCGATGCCGCAATCGGTGCAGGCGTAGCGGGAAGAGAGCGTGAGCTCTCGCGTCTCTTGTTCAGGAGGGACAGCCTGGCGGTTCTTGCTGACCGGCTGGAAGCCAGTCCCACCTGAAGAAGCCGACTCAGGAGCGACGATCAGGGTGCCCTCGCCTACGTCCAGGGCGGTTTCGACGGATTCGCTGAGTCGGGTGCGGATGTCGTCGCTGATGGTCAGGCGGTCGATGACGACTTCGATGTCGTGGCGGTTGTGGCGGCCGAGCTTGGGGGCCTGGTCGAGGTGGCAGACGGTTCCGTCAATGCGTGCGCGTACGAAGCCGCGGCGGCGCAGGCCTTCGAGCAGATCGACGTGCTCGCCCTTCTGGCCGCGAATGACCGGAGCCAGGAGCAGCACGCGCAGGCCTGCCGGGAGAGTCATGATGCGGCCCACGATGGATTCGGATGTCTGTGCGGTGATGAGGCGGTCGCATCGAGGGCAGTGCTGTCGGCCGGCGCGGGCGTAGAGCACACGCAGGAAATCGTAGATGCCGGTCACGGTGCCGACGGTGCTGCGAGGGTTCCAGCCGGTGGACTTCTGTTGAATGGCGACAGAGGGGCTCAGGCCGGTGATCTGGTCCACGTCGGGCTTGGCGAGCGTGCCGAGGAACTGGCGGGCGTATGCGCTGAGCGATTCGATGTATCGACGTTGGCCCTCGGCATAGAGCGTGTCGAAGGCGAGGCTGCTCTTGCCGCTGCCGGAGACGCCGGTGAGGCAGATGAGCTTGTTGTGCGGCAGTTCGAGAGTCACATCCCGAAGGTTGTGCTCGCGAGCGCCGCGGATGGTTATCAGAGACGAGCTCATTAGAAAGCTGTTCCTGTCGTTTGCACGGTTCGGCTGTGGGCCAGCCGAGGCCAGCCCGGTATTGTAACCCCATACGGCATGGCCACCAACGCGGCTGACTGGTCGGTGGCCAACCTTCTGGCCGCAAGCGTGTCTTGTTTGGTAAGTTGGTGCCGCCGCGTTGGTTTTATTCGCAGGGGTTTGTTGAATATGTCCAGGATACGACGCAACATCTTTGGAATTCTGATGATCCTCGCACTGTTCGCGATGGCCGGAGCGGACGTCGAGTGCGAAGATGGCGATTTCGAGTTCGATTGGCCCGAATTCGGTGTCGAGCACGTCGATGACGGCTATTGGGTCGCGGAACCGGTGTACGTCGCCCCCGAGCCCTGCTGCTGGTTCTGGTAGTCCCCATTTGCCGCTGCGCCGTCGCTGGGCCCCCGCGGACTCTGCCTTCACAGGGATTATAAGCTGGGCGGGCGCGCGCAGCCGGTTTGCAAAAGCTTCCACAACACGACAAACTGGTCGAGCTCGGGATGATTATTTCGACCTTCTTCGCGGTGCGGGCTTGAACCTGGAAAGAATCAATCGAGGATGGGGGCAGGTCTCCGGCAGCATGCGCCGGCTGCGGGGATGGTTTGAGCTTTGCCGGCTGCCCTGGAGCATCGCGGTGGCGGGCGACGCGTTGGCGGGGGCTCTTCTGGCCCGGGCCGGCTTCGTTCAACTCCCGGTGGTTCTGTTGTTGATGCTGGGGACGATGCTTCTGCACGCCGGGGCCGTGGCGTTGAACGACTGGCACGACTTCAAGGCCGATCGCGTCGAGCATCCCGGCCGGCCGCTACCTGCAGGCACGATTGGCCGCTGGCGATGTTTGGCAGTGGCGATTGTGCTTGGCTGCGTTGGGCTTGGGATGTTCTTCGTCGCGGGGATGAAGTTCGGTCAGGCCGGGCTGGTGTTGGCGTGCATTGTGCTGATCTACGAGTTTCTGCTGAAAGGGGCGCCTGCCGCGGCCACTATTCCCGGCGTGGCCCGAGCGGTGGCCATGTTTGCAGGAATGCTGACGGTGCCGGTGGACGCGGCCGGCGTGAGCTGGTCGGCGCGAGCGTTCTTTTTGGCCATGCTGGCGTGCTGGTCGTTTGCGGGGATGCTGTTGGCCTGGCGGTGCCCCGATCATGCGCGGAGGGGGTTTGCGGTTGCAGGCGCGGTCGCGATGGCATTGGCGGCTGGGGCGGTGGCGATGAGCAGAGCGTTCTTCCCACAGGTTGCAGTCAACCCGGCGGCGGCCGCATGGATTGGGCTGCTAATGATTGTGGCGGGCGTGTCGACGGTACGTGCGATCGTTCGACCGACGGAGGCTCACCTCGCCAATGCTGCTGCCTACACCATGATCGGTTCGCTGATCCTGGAGGCGGCCATGGTGGCGTTCGTTCGCGGGGTTCCGGTAAGTATTCTGGTGGCGATGTTGGCCGTGCCCGTCGTCTACGCTCGCAAGTGGCTGGCTTGTCGTGATTTGGCGATTGAAAGCACCAGCAATATGGAAAGGCCGGCTACTGCATCCTCCTGATCAAAAACTGAGGATTCTCTCTTCTCGTCCGCGCGATGGAAGGTTATACTAAGATCGTCTAACAGAGCCATGAAATCAGACCGGCTAGAAGCCGGTCCCACATGGCAAATCAGACCGGCTAGAAGCCGGTCCCACGTGGCAAATCAGACCGGCTAGAAGCCGGTCCAACACACGGCTGTGTTAGACGCTAGTTGAGCGTAGTCGGCCCGCGGCATCACTTCTGGCCGACTCGCGTCCGTCAGACATCGTCGAAGTCTGCAAATGAGGGCAAGCCATGACCACCCAAACCGACGTCTACGATGTCATGTTTTGTGACAGCTGCGGCGCTAGCGTTTATCGCGAGCATATCGATCGCGGACTGGCCGGCCGATGGGCGGGGCAACTGCTCTGTCCGCACTGTCTGACTGAGAAGCGAGGCGGTGGGCAGGACCTCGAACACATTTCCAAGGCGGACGACCCCGAAGGTGGTTCCGGTCCCGGCCGCTCCACGACTCACACGGGCATGGCGGCACTGGGCGATCTGGACACCGTGCAATATCGTCGAACGCTGTTGCCGGCCGGTCACGGAGCCAGCCGTGTGCGGATTTTTCACTGCAAGCTTTCCGACGGCCCGATGGCGCAGATGAACAAGCAGGTCAACGAATGGCTGGACCAGCATGCCGATTTCGAGGTAAAGTTCGCGACGACGACTATCGGCACGTGGGAAGGCCGTCACTCTGAACAGCACCTCATTCTGACGCTGTACTACTGAGCGCCGCTCATACGCATTCGCGTACTTTTGCGCGCGGCGGGTGCCACGAAAGGCTATTACGGACAGTGCTTGGGCCGCCGCGGCGGGCACGAGTCTCAAGTGTGATCGGTATTAGTGGATTCCGCCAGAGATTCCCCTTCTTCCGTCAAGGCGTGAGAGTCGATATGCTCTTGCTTGGGTCACAGTACTGGCTCAGGGCAATAGCTTATCCATGCGTACGCTTTGCATCATTCCTGTGATTCTTTTGCTGGCGGCTCCGGCCAATGCTCAGCAGGTACAGGTAACGGGCGAACAGGTCCGTGCGGCCATCAATCATGGGTGCGACTTCCTGCTTCGGATGCAGCGTCTCAACGGCAGTTGGGATGATTGCTCGTTTCAGCAAGGCGGCACCACCGCACTGGCCACCCTCGCCCTGCTTAATGTCGGTGTTTCTCCGGATGATGCCCACCTCAAACGGGCGATAGACAGAGTTCGCGAGATACCCCTGGACTACACTTACGCTGTTTCGCTCAAGATCCAAGCCCTGGTGGCGGCCAACCCCCAACGGCACCGCGACGAGATCAAGAAAGCTGCTGCCTGGCTGACTCGCGCCCAGCAGGCCAACGGCATGTGGGGCTACGGACTGGTGGGCGGGCGTACCGATTTTTCCAACACGCAATTTGCGCTGCTTGGTCTGCATGAGGCCTCCCGCGGCGGGCTTCGGGTGAGCAACTCAGTCTGGGTCAAAGCGCGTCTGGCGTGGCTCAATTCGCAGAACAAAGACGGCGGGTGGTCTTATGTGCCCCCAGGCGGCAGTTACGGCAGCATGACCGCCGCCGGCCTTGCGAGTCTGTATGTTTGCGGCAACTCACTGATGGTGGCACGCCCTCGCAACAGGACCGCCGACGGGACCGTGATTTGCTGTCAGCCTTACGTCGAATACCGCCCGTTGGCACGCGGGCTGAGGTGGCTGGCCACGCATTTCAGCGTTAACACCAATCCGAGTAGCGGCAGGTTTTACTACTATTACATGTATGCACTCGAGAGGGTGGGCATCCTCTCAGGCCTGCATGATTTCGGGGCACACGACTGGTACCGTGAGGGAGCGGCCCAACTTGTGGCCCGGCAGCAGGCTTCCGGGGCCTGGAGCGAGGTCAACAACATCGTTGATACTTCCTTCGCTCTGCTTTTCCTGGCCAAGGGGCATCGGCCCATCCTGATCAACAAGCTGCAATGGTCGGCGGATCCGAACGTATGGAATCTCACGCGTAACGACCTGCCGCACCTGCTGGCGTTCATCGGCGACAAGCTCGGTGAGCCCCTGAGTTGGGAGACGGTGCCGCTGGATGCGGATCTTAAGACGTGGATGACGGCCCCGATACTGTACTTCAATGGGCAGGATTTTCCCCGCTTCAAGCCGGCTGAAGCCGACCAGCTTAAGGAGTTCATTCGACAGGGTGGCACTGTGCTGATGGGAGCGAGCTGCAACCTGGCCAAATTCCGCGAGGGTCTGGACGAATTCCTTCACACGTATTTCCCTCAGGAACCGCTCATTCGTCTTCCGCCCGAGCATCCGGCGTTCAGTTCCGTTTTCAAGCTGGATGGTTCGCAGATCGAGCTATACGGCCTGGGCATGGGCTGTCGCACCAGCGTCTTCTTTTTTCCGCGGGACACATCGTGCCTTTGGGACGCGGCCAACATCCCGCAGCAAAGCGAGCAGGCATTTCAGCTCGGGACCAATATCGCTGCTTACGCCACGGGCATGGAGCCTCTGCCGGACAAGCTCGACGCCGTGCGGCTTGTTGAGACCGATCGCCAAACGCCGGCTACTGCGCCTGCACGCGGGGCTGTCTACATTGCCCAGCTCATGCACAGCGGTGATTGGCGGCCGAATCCTAAGGCGATCCCCAACCTGGCGGAGTATCTTCATCAGCAACTCGCGGTGGACGTTGTGCCGGCCTTCGAGCCTCTGGCGGCCACCGATGCCAAGCTCGCCCAGCATCCGATCGTGTATATGACGGGGCACTATTCTTTCGAGCTCAAGCCGTCGGAAGTAGAGGCTTTGCGGAAGCATCTGCAGAGAGGCGGCTTCCTGATCGCCAACGCCTGTTGCGGACGAAAGGCTTTCGGTACGTCGTTTCGCAGCATGGTCAAGCAGTTGTTCCCCGATCATCCCCTGGAGCCGCTGGCGCCCGATCATCCGATCATCAGAGGACGGCCGGGCGTGCCGCTGCCGGTGATTCATTATCGTCAGTCACTGCGGATCGAGCAGCCCGACCTGCACACGGCTCAGCTAGAGGGTATTACGGTGGATGGACGGCTGGTCGTCGTGTACAGCCACTTCAGCCTCGATTGCGGGCTGGATGGGCACAAGTGCTTCGCCTGCCGCGGTATTGAGCACGAGGACGCGTTGCGTCTGATGGGCAATATCGTGCTCCACGCTCTGTCTTACTGAAGGCTAGCCGGTCATCCGGACCGGCAAGATGCCGGTCCCACACATGCTCACACTGGCCGGTCGATGCCAAGGCTACTACAATCCGGCACTTATCCTGGGCGTCAGGTTTTTCCTGGTGCCACAGGGGTACGGGATTTGAGTTTCACAAAACAACCAATAATCTCAAGGAGACATCTGGATGACCGAGCACGTACACGAGGAAGTACCCGTCCTGCAGGTTGGTCAGCCGGCCCCGGCTTTCGGCGGCACAGCGGTCGTCGGTAGCGAGTTTGCAGAACTGTCCTACGAGAAAGGGACTCTCACCGTCGGCAAAGACAAGTTCACCGGCAAGTACGTTGTGCTGTTCTTCTATCCGCTGGACTTCACGTTTGTTTGTCCGACGGAGATCATCGCCTTTTCCGACCGCATCGACGAGTTCGAGAAGATCGGAGCCAAGGTGGTGGGCTGCTCCATCGACAGCCAGTACACGCATCTGGCCTGGAAGAACACGCCGCGCAACAAGGGCGGGCTGGGCGAGATCAAGTATCCGCTGCTGGCGGACCTCGATAAGCAGGCGTCCTTCAACTACAACGTTTTGCTGGAGAATGGCGTGGCTGCCCGCGGGATCTTCATCATCGACGACAAGGGCGTGTTGCAGTCGTACACGGTGAACAACCTGTCCATCGGCCGCAGCGTTGACGAGGCGTTGCGACTGATCCAGGCTTGCCAATACGTGGCCGAGCACGGCGAGGTCTGTCCGGCCAACTGGAAGCCCGGCGAGAAGACCATGAAGCCCGATCCCACGGGCTCGCAGGAGTACTTCAAGACGGTGAAATGAGCTTTGGGCTATGAGCTTTGAGCTATGAGCCGAATGCCCCGTCCCTTCGCATTGTGAGGGATGGGGCATATTTTTGCGCATTTCGTGCGTTGGCCAAGGTTCAGGCGTAGACTCCTTAACGGGTGTCTCGCCGGAAAGGATTCCGGCTAAGAAGACGTGCGGGAAAGGATTCCCGCACGAGCATCGCGGGATTCCCGCACGAGCGTCGTTATTTGCGTGCCGCATCGGCGCCCCGCTTCACGCATCCCGCGTGCCGCGTTATGATTCCGGCGATGGCTTCTCGACCTACGATTCGCGATCGGCTGATGGCTCGCATTGCGGCTGCACACGCTCAACGGGTGTATGCAAAGTTCATGCGAGCCACCGATCGCGCGGTGCACATCCAGGAGCAGAACCTGCTTGCGAAGGTCCGCCGCAATGCGGACAGCGATTTCGGTCGCGATCATAACTTCGACCGCATCGGCAGCGCGGCTGACTTTCGTCGGACGGTGCCCATCATGAGCTATGAGGATCACCGGCCCTACATCGACCGGGTGAAGGCGGGCAACGTCGGAGCCATGTTCGGCGGGAGACAGGGTGTCCGCATGTTCGCTTTGAGCAGCGGCACGGTGGATCAGCCCAAGTACATACCGGTCACTGATGCCTTTCTCGCTGAGTACAAGGCGGGCTGGAATGCGTGGGGGATCAAGGCTCTGCTGGATCATCCGGCGGCGATCCTGCGTGGAATTGCACAGGTCAGTTCGCGGATGGACGAGTCGCACAGCGAGGCGGGTATTGCCTGCGGCGCGATTACGGGACTGATGGCGGCGACGCAGAAGCGGCTGGTGCGTAAATATTATGTCACGCCACGTTGCCTAGCTGAGATCGATGATGCCGCCGCCAAGTACTACACGATCATGCGTCTGGCGATGCCCCGCGACGTAGCTTTCGTCGTCACCGCCAGTCCGGCGACGCAGTTGAAGCTGGCTCGCACGGCGGAGGAACAGGCCGAGCCGCTGATTCGCGATATTCGCGACGGCACGCTGCGGGCGGATCTGCCCGTACCGAAGGACGTCCGGGATGAGTTGCGGCCACGGTTGCAGCCGGACGCGGCCACGGCTCGGCGGCTCGAGGACTGCATCAAGCGTCGCGGCCGCCTGCTGCCGCGCGATTACTGGGGCTTGTCGTTCCTGGCCAACTGGACCGGCGGGACGATGGGCCTGTATCTTCGTGAGTTTCCTGAGTATTTCGGCGAGATTCCGGTGCGTGACGTGGGCTTGCTGGCCAGTGAGGGCCGCGTATCGGTGCCGGTGGAGGACGGGACGGCGGCCGGTATCCTGGAGGTCACCAGCCAGTTCTTCGAGTTCCTGCCGGCCGACCGTCGCGAGGAGGCGAATCCGGCTACGTATCTTTGTCACGAGCTCGAGGTTGGGCAGGAGTACTTCGTGCTGCTGACGACATCGTCGGGGCTGTACCGTTATGACCTGGGCGATCTGGTTCGCGTCGTGGGCTATGTTGGACAGGCCCCGGTGATCGAGTTTCTCAACAAGGGCAAGCACACCTGCTCGCTGGCGGGGGAAAAACTGACCGAGCATCAGGTGATTCTGGCCATGCAGCGGGCGTCGGCGGAGATGGGGATGGCGGTGGCGAACTTCGTACTCGCTCCGCGTTGGGCACAGCCCCCCCACTACGTGCTGCACGTCGAGGCGGACGGAAATGCCGACGCGGCGCGGCTGGCAGAACTGAGTGAGTCGCTGGAGAGACATATTAATGACGTTAACGTCGAGTATGCTTCAAAACGGCATACCGGCCGACTCGGCTCTGTGGAATTGAACGTGCTGGCGGCCGGGAAGCTGGAGCAGTTGGACCGGCGTGCGGCCAGCGTGTACCGCAAGTCGAATGAGCAGTATAAGCACAAGTATCTGTACTGCCGTCCCGATGAAGACGCCGAATTGATGATGCCGCCTGCCTGTTCAGGATAGGCACCTTGCCCACGCGGAAGGAAGAAGAGGAAACTCAGATGGCCAGAAGTCTCAAATGTGGCTTAGTCCTGCTTTGGTCGGCAAGTGCGATGTGCTTGGGAGCCGTAGCTTCGCAGCCTGTCGATCGGCCTGCGAGCTATGTGCGGCCGATCGACCTTAACGCTCTGCGGACGCGGATGAGGTCTCTGCCGCCGCAGGAACAGGAACTGCTGAAGTTGTACTTCGAGGCCGCCAGACGCACGGTGCTGGAGCCAAGCGACGGCGTGTTCCCCATTGGGGGCGAACCGGCCGAGCGTATTCGCAACCTGGCCGAGCGGGCCAAGGGTGCGGCTGTACTGTCTGCACTGGCCGAGGATTGGCCGGCAGAGTTGCGAGAGCGTTGCCGCACGGAAAGCAAGGCTTTTGTAAAGGAGATCGCTCTTGCGCATCGTGCGAAGGCCAACTTCGGCAACGCCTGGCAGGCGGCGTTCTGGACGGCTGAAGCGGGGATCGCCGGCTGGTTTCTGTGGGATGAGTTGGAGCCCGACGTTCGGGATGCGCTTGCGGAGTTGGTCAGTTACCAGGCGGATCGCTTCATCGGCGTGAAGCCCAAGATGGGCTTTCGCGGCGATACGCAGGCTGAGACGGTCGCTTGGAACAGCACGATCGTGACGCTCGCGGTCAACATGATGCCGAAGCATCCGCACAATGCCGGGTGGGACGAGGCGGCAAAGCGGCTGATCAATAACACGATGGCGGTTCGTCAGGACGCCACGAGCGATGCTGCAGCCGACGACGGTCTGCGGGTGCGTGATTGGGTCGTCGGGGCCAACCTGTACGACGACTTCACGCTGGAGAATCACAATCAGTTCCACATCGATTACGTGCTGACGACCTATCGGTTTCACGCAGAGGGAGCGCCGTTGTACTGGCTGGCAGGCCGGAAGTTGCCGATGGCCTTCCGCCACCACGCCCGCGATCTGTATGAGAAAGCCCTGCTGCCTTGCATGACTGCGGACGGGTTCTTTGAGTACGTGTCGGACAACGACTGGAAGCGTTACCACTGCTGGACGGAGAGTTGCTCGGTTGATGCGTATATGGCCAGCCTGGAGGGAATGGAGTTGGCGGCGGGGTTGGAGCGGAGAGCGTTGAACAACGCTACCGCACTATGGCGAGCGTTTCCGAAAGGCTTCAGCTACGACAACCCGTACGTGTGCGGTAAGCCTTGGACGTCGCGCATTGCTGATGCGGTGCTGCTGCACATCCTGAGGCCGTCGGCGCCGAAGCCGTTGGCGGATGCGGAAATCATGCGTCAGGTGGAAGGGGTGCATCGGCTGGAGAACGCCGACCTGCTCTCGCATTTGGCGGCGGACGGCAGCTACGCGAGCAGTTGCCGAGGCCGTGCGGGAAACCGCATCTACTATGCCGCTCCGGCGCGCGATGCGTTTATGCTGCTGCCGGTGGCGGGCAACTTCCAGGCTTTCCGCAAGGGCAAGCCGTTGATCGCCCCCGAGGTAAACCCGGCATGGAAAAGCGGGGCGGACTTCTTCTGGACGCTGCGTCGCGACAGGAAAGACCGCGGCGAGGTCTTTGTTTCTCTGCCTGACGGGACGGTCTTATATGCGAGCATCGCCACGGCAAGTTCGGCGGTCGGCGTCCCGCTGGAACACCGTATCTGGATCGAGAAGCCCCACTGCTCCTTCGATGTCTGGTTTGCTGACGGGCAAGCCGCGTGGAAGCCCGGTCAGACTGACTGGCAGCGAAGCGACGGCCATAGCGGTGCGGTCGTATCAGGCAACTGGCTCAATCTGAACGATCGCATGGGCTACGTCGTGGTGGCCGCCGAGCCTGGCCGGCCGGTCGACATCGTTCTGCCCAAGGCTGGCGCGCGCAGCCCGCTTCAAATCCGCGAACCTGCGCCGGCCGAGGGCGTCGCGCGCAATCTGGTGATCGTTGCCCTGCCCAATGCCGATCACAAGCAGACGGCCAAAGCCGCCGCCACCGTCCGTTTTACCCAGCAGGATCGCCTCTTCGTTTGCCATATAAATGATACCGATGTGAAGATAGACGTGACCGAGCCCCCCGCCGCCGTCAGCGTCTTCAAAGGAAACAAACAACTGTTCTAAGACGGCTTTGGTTGCAGGCGAATGTTTAGGATAGTCCTTTGTTTTCCCGGCCCCAACGGGGCCGCAGTTAGTAGCCATGGGTGAAGTGACGGGCGTAGCCCGGAGCGAAACCCGTGGACACCGCCACACGCACATTATCCTTCCCTCCCTGATTGGCCGGCGGTTTCCGCCGGCCAATCAGGGAGGGAAGCGATGAATATATGCCGCAATCCGGGGGTTCCGCTTCGCTCCACCCCCGGCTACTGACTGTTGCCCCGTTGGGGCAAAGAGCAGTGAAATCTTACTCTTTGGGAATCACGCCAGGGCGTTTGCCCTTTCGTAGTAGCGACAGACTGCCCCCGTTCCCGTGGTTTTGGGCTGTTCCCAGGTGCCACGCGTATTCGTGAACTGCTCTAAACGAGTGTCCTTACCGGTCCAAATGACCGGCTGGAAGCCGGTCCCACATGAAGAGCGCCGCCAAATCGCTGGCCAACCCCGTCCATCAGCGGCTACACTGACGGCCATGCCTCGACACAAACGCAACGCTAACCAGAAGTATCACGACCGGATTGCCGGCAAGTACGAGCAGATCTACGACGACGCCTATTGGCAGTGGCACGATGCCCTGACGTGGGACCACATCAAGCGGTTCCTGCCGAGCAACCTGGCTCTGCCGGTGGCGGATTTTGGCTGCGGGTCGGGCAAGTGGGGCCGCAAACTGCTCAAGAGCGGGTACCAGGTCACGTTTGTGGATCTGTCGGCCAAGATGGTGGACGAGGCTCGCAAGCAGGTGGACGAGACCGGCGGGTCCGAGAAAGCGGCCTTCCTGCAGGCGGATTTGATGGATCTGTCCGGGCTGCCGGCGGATCAGTTCGGGTTTGCGGTCGCCCTGGGTGAGCCGCTGGGCTCGACAGACGAGCCGGCCAAAGCCCTACGCGAGATCGCCCGCTGCCTGGCTCCGGGCGGGGTGCTGATCGCCAGCTTCGATAACCGGATTGCCTGCATCGATTACTACCTCAAACAGGCCGACCCGGCTGCCTTGGAGGCGTTTCTGCGGACCGGCCGAACCCGCTGGCTGACGCGGGACGAGGCCGAGCGGTTCGAGTTGCACACCTTCACGCCGGAGCAGCTACGTAAGATCTTTTCTGCGGCGGGGTTAGAAGTGCTGGACATGATCGGCAAGAGCGTGCTGCCCATGCGACGGTACCGGGAACTGCTGGAGGAGCCGGAGGCCCGGCGGCGCTGGGCACGGATCGAGAAGGGGCTGGCATCGGATCCGGGGAATCTGGCGCGATGTGCGCATCTGCAGGTGGTAGGGCGGAAGAAGGATGAGGGAAGATGAGGGAGGATTAGAGAGGATGAGAGGGGATGAAGCGGATTAGATTGGCCCAGAATGGGTGTTGGGGAACGCAATGTCGGATGACGCTGTCATGTCCTCCTCGTTTCCCCGCTCGGGCCTGATGGCATTCAGCGTCTGTTCGGTGCGAGCGGGATTCTGCCGACCGGGGACGTGCTAACCACCCTCGGTTGAGTCAAAGCCGGTTACAGATAGACCTGTCGCATCTGTTGTGGTGGAGAGGTAAAGATGGAGCAACCAACGTACC